>NZ_NEWI01000306.1:0-1878 GCF_002135005.1 Halorubrum sp. SD612
GGTTCCCCGTCGGCCGCCAGCGCTCGAAGCGGCGGTACCTCAAGCGGACCATCGACGTCGAGGGGGTCGACACCGAGGCGTTCAACGACGACGACGCCGCGCTTCGGTGGGCGAAGTGCCCGTCCGCGGCCGCCTCGTCGGTCGAGACCTCCTCGTAGCTAGCTTCCGGTCGCGGTCCCGTTCTCGGCGTCGGCCGTCTGGTTTCCGCCGGTAGAGCCGTCCGTCTCGTTTCCGCCGGTGGCGTCGTCCTCCTCGGCGTCGTCCTCGTCCCCTTCCGAGTCACCGTCGTCTCCCTCGGACTCGGCGTCTTCGGCGTCATCCTCCTCGCTATCGTCATCCTCGTCGTCCTCGTCGTCGATCTCGTTGACGTCGACGTCGCGGCCCGCGACCCCGCTGCCCGAGATCACGGGCTTGAGGATGTATCCGTTGTTCCGTCCGCGCTTGACGACGTTGATGTCGAAGACGAAGCTGACCGGCTCGTCGGGGGTGACCTCGAACCCGTTCGTGATCTGGAGCTTCTCGCTCGGGAGCTTCACGTCGACCGACTCGCCGTCGACGATCCCCTCCACGGCGGAGACCTCGAGTTCGATCTTCTCGTAGCTTCCCGCCGGAATCGCGCCGTCGAAGACGGCGATCGCGTCGTCTTCGATCACCTGCGTGAGATCGACCGTGGCGCCGTCGAGTTCGACGACGGTGAAACCGCGGTCCCCCTCGTTGTCGTCGTCCTCATCGTCCTCATTGCCGTCTTCCTCGTCGTCGCCGTCGTCTTCCTCGTCCTCCTCCGCTTCGACTTCTTCCTCGTCGTCATCGACGTCCGTCTCGTTCGCGTCATCGACGTCCGTTCCGTTCGGGGACTCGTCGTCGTCGGTCTCGGTTGCGTTCTGGTCCGTGTCGTCGTCCGCTTCATCGTCCTCGTCGGCCTCTCCGTCGTCCTCGTCGTCCCCCTCCTCGTCGCCGTCCCCCGCCTCGAAGACGCGCGCTCGATCGAGGGTGACGTCCAGCCGGTCGAAGTCACCGATGTCGGCCGGGGCGTCGCTGATGAGGAGCCGGAAGTTGCCGGTGAGCGTCTGCGAGCCGTCCGAGCCGTCGGCGTCGCCGGAGCCGTCCGAGCCGTCCGACGACGGGAGGCTCCCGTCTCCGGCGCAGCCCGCGAGGAGCGTCGCGCTCGCGCCGGCGCCGAGGGCGACGAACTCCCGTCGGCTGAACTCGTCGGTGCCGGTGGCCTGAGATCGGTCGTCGCCTGTCGTCCGCGGTCGGTCCGTCATGGTGACCTACCCAACGGGCCCGGAACGGGTATACCTCGGAGATACTGTGTCCGAATTTGCGCCGATAAAGCCCGTTTCAGCGGTGACGGATGGGGTTTCGCACGGGAGGTCGTCGAGCGCCCGGAACGCGTTACGGTCTCGCCGTCTCGATCCCCGCCTCCTCGACGACGCGCTCCGCGTGTCGCGTCGCGCGCTCGCGGACCGCGGCCGCGTCGGTCCCGACGTGCTCGCCGTCCGCGTAGCGGACCTCGCCGTCGACCATGGTGAAGGTCACGTCGTCGCCGTGGGCCGCGTACACCAGGTGCGAGAGGGGGTCGTGGAGCGGCGTCGCCCGGGTGATGTCGGTCGTGAGTCCGATCACGTCGGCGCGGTGTCCCTCGCGCAGCGCGCCGAGGCGGTCGAAGCCGGCGGCCCGGGCGCCGTTCTCCGTCGCCATCTCCAAGACGGTACCCGCGGGGAGCCGGGTCGGGTCGCGGGCGTCGACCTTGCCGAGGAGGCTCGCCTGCCGCATCTCCGTGAAGGGGTCGAGGGTGTTGTTACACGGCGGGCCTTCGTTGCCGAGCGCGACCGCGACCCCGCGGTCGCGCTCGGCAACGACGGCCCGCCGTGTAAC
>NZ_NEWI01000307.1:0-1872 GCF_002135005.1 Halorubrum sp. SD612
CGAGCATCGACTGGTACTCGAAGAGCGCCTGGAGGAACCCCTGCGACACCTCCGGCTGGTACTGGGTGTAGCTCGTGAGGAACTCCGCGCGGTCGGCGAGGTGGTCGACGACGCTCGGCACGTAGTGACCGTAGTGCCCCCGGCCGAGGAACTCCGTGAGGTCGTCGTTGCGGTCGAAGATCCGCGCGCACTCGTCGCGGATCTCGCGTTCGGTCCGCGCGTCGATGCCGAAGTCGCCGTCGAAGGCGACCGCCTCCGGGATGTCGAACAGCGCCGCCTCGTCGTCGACGCCGATTTCCGCCAGCATCGCCTCGGTCTCCTCGTCGGTGTGGGGGGCGTACGGCGTGCCGTCCGCCCGGCTCATCTGGTCTCCCCTCCGCGTCCGCGGGCGGTCGTTCGGCCGTCGTTCGCTTCTCGGTTCGGGGCTCGTCGGTCGGAAGGTCGCGTTGTCATGGTCGGGTGCGGTGTCGGGTGTCTGTCGTCGGATCCGGGTCGGCCGTGCCGTCGCCGCGGTCGCACCGAGCGTCCGCGTTCACCTCGCGGACCGCGCTCGCGTTCACGTCGGGCCGGGTCGGCGCTGTCACGCGATCTGGTCGTCGTACGCGTCGGCGTCGAGCAGCCCCTCGGCGTCGCCGCCCTCGGTCGGGGCGACCTCGAGCATCCAGCCCTCGCCGTAGGGGTCCTCGTTGACGAGCTCCGGGCGGTCGAACAGGTCCTCGTTGACCGCGACGACCTCGCCCGAGACGGGCGCGTACAGGTCCGAGACCGCCTTGATCGACTCGACGACGCCGAACGACTCGTCCGCGGCGATCTCGTCGCCGACGTCCGGGAGCTCGACGAACACCACGTCGCCAAGCTCGTCCTGCGCGAAGTCCGAGACGCCGATTCGAACGGTGTCGCCGCCGGTCGTCGCCCACTCGTGCGATTCCAGGTACCGTCTGTCGTCGGGAACGTCGAAGCTCATTGGTCAGGGTCGCCGCGGTCCGCTCGGGTCCCGGGGCCGCGACACGTGTGATTCACCCTTCCCACGACGAGGAAATAAAAGGTGTGTTCGCGGCGGTCGCGCCGGCGGACGCCCGCCCGACGCCGATCCGGCTCGCCCCGCCGCCGCCTCGAACCGCCCCCGTTCAAGTCCAGCGGTCGAGTCCGGTCTGGACCTGCGACTCGGCGATGCGCTCGAACCCCCGTTCGACTTCGTCGGGATCGACGCCCCACTCGTCGACGACGTACTCGCGGGCGGCCTCGACGTCCGGGTTCACGTCGGCGTCGACCGCGACGTCCTCGGCCGGCGGGTGCATGAACAGCTCTCGGATCGCCTCGGCGTTCGGGATCTCGGCGCCGCGAGCGTCGAGGACGCCCCACAGGTCGCCGTGTTCCTTCACCGCCGTCACCGCCGTCTTCGGGCCGACCCCGCGGACGCCCTCGTTGAAGTCGGTCCCGCAGAGCATCGCGACGTCGACGAGCCCCTGTCGGTCGAGGCCGAGCCCCTCCAGCGTCGCTTCGAGGTCCATCAGCTCCGGGTCGCCCTTGCTCGTCAATTGGCGGAGCGTCGTCGGGGCGCCGAACAGCAGGGTGTCGTAGTCCTCGCTGCCGGCGTGGTCGACGGTCCCGGTCGCGGCCATGTGCGCGCACTGCGCCTCCCCCTCCGCCGGCGCCTCCACGATCGGCACGTCGAGCAGCGCCAGCAGCTCGCGGGTCGTCTCCTGTATCGCGTCGGTGAGCCGCTGCGTGCGGGCCTCCAGCCGCGCCGCCTCGACCGCGTCGCCGCGGTCCTCGGCGGCGGCCCGGCGCTCCTCGGCCCGCTCGCGCTTCTCGCGCCGCTCCGCGACCTCGTCGGCCTTCCGGTCGGTGACGGCGCCGTCGACCACCATC
>NZ_NEWI01000308.1:0-1872 GCF_002135005.1 Halorubrum sp. SD612
GGAGAACGGGTCGTCGTTGCGCGCGGACGGCAGCTCTGGCGTCGACGCCGCGTTCGTCCGCCGCCCCCACCTGCGGTAGACGGAGCTCTCCTGTCACCCGACCTACGAGATCGGCGACCTCCACGACCTCGTGAGCATCTGCGGGCGGGCGCCGAGCGACGGCTCGGTCTGAGGGCCGGTCTCCCGGAGGGCGCGCCGACCGTTCGAAGCCGACGGCGCCGACCGAAATCCTGAACTGCGGCCTCGACGAGTTCGGGCCGTGTCCGAGCCCTCCGCCCGCGTCGAGTCCCGTCCCCGCGTCGATCGGGACGCACTCGACGCCGCGATCGCCGGGTATCACCGCGCCGAACGCGCCGCCAGCTGGACCCTCGCCCTGCTCGTCGCCGCCGCGTTCCTCGCCGCCGTCGCCGCGCTCTCGTTCTGGCCCGGCGCGGCGGTGGCCCTCCTCCTCGCTCTCGCGCTCCGCGTGCCGGCGTTCCGGCGCGGCGGCTCGGTCCGGCTCCGCACCGACGCACCCCCCGAGACGGTGATCGAGGAGTTCGCGTCGGCGACGCCGCCGACCCTCGCCCTCCAGTGGGGAGTCGCGGACGAGGTCCGGCGCCCCGCGGACGCGGCGGCGACGTACGCGTTCTCGTACCTCTTCGGCCTACGGAGCGCCGCGATCGACCTCGATGTCGACCGAGTCGGCGGCGCGCCGACCGGCGACGAGGTCTCCGTCGACGGCGGGGACGCGGCCGCGACGGTCGAAATCGAAGGGACGGCGGACGGCCGGCCGTGGGCCTCGTACGCGGTGACGGTCCGCGAGGCGCCGGACGCCGGGAGCGTCGTCGACGTCGAACTGCGCCCGACGCGGCGGTTCGACCTCCGCCGGCTCCCGCAGGGGTGGGTCGCGGACAGATACTACGGCGACGCGCTAGCGGCGCAGGGGTACGAGGTCGTCGAGCGGTCGGTGTCGCTGACGCGGTGACTCACGCGATCAGCTCCGTCTCGGGCGCGTCGACGACGGTGCGGGAGACGCGATCGTCGCCGTCGACGCCGCGGAGGTCGACGCCGCGGAGGCGCAGCGCGACCGCCGCGTCCGCCCGCTCGTCGTCGTCGCGAGGGCGGAGCGTCTCTCGGGTGTCGTCCCCTTCGCCGTTTCCGCCGTACACGACCACCAGTTCCTCCTCTTCGAAGGCGACGTGATCGACGGCGTCGAGGGGGATCGCGACTCGTCGCTCCCGGGCGAGCGTGACCGCGACTCCGCCGACCGCGACGAGGAGCCCGACGCCGGCGACGAGGAGGTCGCCGGCGCCGATCGCTCCCACGTCGTCCCACAACAGGTTCGGGACCAGACTGCCGAGCGCGAGGACGACGCCGCCGCCCGGCCAGCCGACGTCGCGGAGCGCCCGCGGAAACCGCCCCGCGGCGAGCGCCCGGAGAACGCCGCGGAGGGCGTCGACGACCCCTCGCCGGATCCGGATCTCGTCGGGGGCGACGCGGACACGCCCGCCGACCGTCGCGAACGACCACGCGCCGGTTCGGCTCATCGGGGGCTCGCCGGATCGAGGCGGTCAAGCGCGGGGAGCTGCCGAGTCGAAGGGTTCGCTGTCATGGAGGGTTGTCGGATCCACCGCCGCGACCCACTTAAATCCGCTCGCGGCGCGGGTTCGAGCCCGGGGACGAAGCCGGGGGCTTTTGGCCGACCGCGGGACAGTGTCGGTCATGGACCTCCCGCCGGTCGGCCTCGGAACGATGGGGATCGACGACCGCGACGCGGTCGCGACCGCGCTCCCCGTCGGCTACCGCCACCTCGACACCGCCCGGATCTACGACAACGAGGCCGTCGTCGGCGAGGGGCTCGCCGCGGGGCTGACCGGTCATCCCGGCGTC
>NZ_NEWI01000309.1:0-1869 GCF_002135005.1 Halorubrum sp. SD612
GGTGGAGAAGCGGCGCGAGTTCTGGTCGTACGACGGGTTCACGGTGACGCTCGACGCCGTCACCGGACTCGACGAGTACGTCGAGATCGAGCGCGAGGTCGAGACGGAAGGCGAGGTCGACGCGGCGCGCGAGGCGGCGGTCGAGGCGCTCGACCGACTCGGCCTCGACGCGGGCGACCAGGTCAGGACCTCCTACCTCGGGCTGTTGCTGGCCGGTGCGGCTGACTGAGGCCGGCCGGGTCAGTCCTCCCGGTCGCCCGCCGGGCGCTTCTCGGAGAGGACGGTGCGCTCGAACTCGCAGACGAGGACGTCGTCGCCGTCGACGATCTTGAACGCCTCCACGCGCATAGTGACGACGCCGCGCTCGCCGTCGCTCGTCTCCCGCTTGTCGGTGACGGTCGACCGCGCGCGGATCGTGTCCCCGTGGAACACCGGGTTCGGGTGTTCGACGTCGTCGTACGAGAGGTTCGCGACGATGGTGCCGTCGGTCGTCTCCGGGATCGAGATACCGACCGCCAGAGACATCGTGTACAGGCCGTTCACCAGCCGCTCGCCGAACTCCGTCTCCGCGGCGAAGTCGGCGTCGAGGTGGAGCGGCTGCTGGTTCATCGTCATGTCGCAGAAGCGCTGGTTGTCGGCCTCGCTTATCGTCCGCCGCTTGGCGTGCTCTATCGTCTCGCCGACCTCGAACTCCTCGTAGTACAGTCCGGGCATGGCTTCCCGGTCGCTCGGTGACGTGAAATCGGTACCGCTCTTTATTCGGGGTTCATTCGTGGTGACTCCGTCCGAAGTCCAGTTGCTCATTTATAAACGGCTGCCAGCAGATCGGCGACAAACTCCTCCAAAGCCCCAGCCGCGAGGAGGCACGCGCCACCGCATTACCTCGCTTATTTATAAACGATCTACCCCAGACGCCCACGATTTATATCGGACGGCGGGGAGGCCTCGACATGGCCAGACGAAGTCTGCTGTTCTCGCCCGGCGACAGCCCCGACCTCATGCGGAAGGCGCCCGGCGCCGGCGCCGACGTGATCTGCTTCGACCTCGAAGACGCCGTCGCCCCCGGCCGGAAGGACGAGGCGAGGGCGGCGGTCCGCGAGGTGCTCACGGACCCCGATTTCGACCCCGACGCGGAGGTCTGCGTCCGGCTGACCGCCGAGTCGCCCGCGGCCGACCTCGACGGCGTGTTGGGGGGAGGCGATGAGGGCCGGGACCGGCCGAAGGGTGCGACCGACGAGGTCCGCCTCGACGCCGTGATGCTCCCGAAGGTCGAGGGCGCGGACCGGATCGAGACGGTCGCCGCGCTGTGCGCCGAGCGGGGACGCGAGCCCGCCGTGTTCGCGCTCGTCGAGACCGCGGCCGGCGTCCTCTCGGCGCGGTCGATCGCGGCCGCGGACGCGACGGACGCGCTCGTGTTCGGCGCCGAGGACCTCGCCGCCGACGTGGGCGCGACCCGCACCGACGAGGGGACGGAGGTGCTGTACGCCCGCGAGCACGTCGTCCTCGCGGCGAGCGCGGCGGAGGTCGACGCGATCGACACGGTGTACACGGACTTCTCGGACGAGGCGGGGCTCCGCGAGGACGCGGCGTTCGCGCGGCGGCTCGGCTACGACGGCAAGCTCGCGATCCACCCGGCGCAGGTGGGGCCGATCACCGAGGCGTTCACGCCGGACCCGGCCGACGTCGAGTGGGCGGAGCGCGTGCTCGACGCTCGGGACGCGGCGGAGCGGGAGGGGCGGGCAGTCTTCGAGGTCGACGGGGAGATGATCGACGCGCCGCTGATCGCTCAGGCCGAGCGGGTCCTCCACCGCGCGGCCGGCGGGGGCCGCCGAGCCGGCGCTTGGAACTGGGTCGGCGCGCGCCGCTCGG
>NZ_NEWI01000030.1:0-25714 GCF_002135005.1 Halorubrum sp. SD612
GTGAAGGTCCTACTCGGGAACCTGACTGCCAAACCGTGCATCGACAAGGCGCCGCGAGATCTCAGCGAGGTGAGCGAATGATACAGTTGGAATCGACAGAGAGCACGGGTTCGAGCGTTGAGCATGCGGTCGCGGCGGCGCGCGCCGACTCGGCAGCGTTCATACGCGCGCGTATCCGGAGTCCGACGCGTGCGTGCCCCCGGGGGATCGCGTCTGAGAACCCCGGGAGTGTGCGCGCCGGCGCGGCAACCACCGGCCTGCCCGCATGCGGGGTTCGCGTGCGGCCTCGCGGAGGTGAGCGCTCGTGAAGCGGACGCTCGTGGCGGCGCTCGCGGTCATGCTCCTGCTCGCGCCAGTGGTCCCGTTCGCGGCTGTGGGCTCGGCAGCGGCCGCGCCTGGCGGCATGGCCACGATACCCGATGGGAACGTCGCCGAGGACGTTCCGGACGGCGAAACGCTCGCGCTGTCGGCGAGTGAACTGGAGGGCAGCGTGCTTGCGAGTGACCACGCCGACTCCCTAGAGGTCATCCTGACGACGGCGGACCACGCGCCGACGGTGATGGACGGCGACACGGCGTCGGTCACAGGCGACGGGATGGCAGTCGTGCTGCGGGACGATACCGAATCGGCCGGTCGTGAAGTCGCTCTCGACGCCGGGAAGCTGCGGGAGGCGCTCGGCTACCGGCCACGAGCGATTCACGGAACGCACGAGGACGGCAGCGAGTGGACGGGGAGCGCGGAGTACGTCGACGGCTACCTCGTGTTCGACGTTCCTCACTTTTCGGACAACACGGTCACGTTCAGTGGTCGCGTCGACGTGTCGATGAACTCGGCGACGTCGGGAACGACTGCCACGTGGCAGTTGTCGGCCTACGACGCCGCCTCTGACGTGACGATCAATACGACGGGCGTCGAGAACACCGCCCCTGAGTCTACGTCTACAGCGAGCGCGCTCGACGGCGATACGATCCCGCTCTCAGTCGGTGGGACCAAACAACCGAGAGACGAGACCGTGACTTTCAGCGGGGCAGAGACGACGACCAAACAATCAGATACCGGGTCGCGGTCGTCGAGTGGGTCGCACACGATAGCCGTCGGTGGCAATCAGCAACCGAGAGACGCACAAATTAATATCGACTCGGTTGGGAAAACTACTTACCAAACTGTTGAGTATGTTATCCCGAACGGCGACCAGGTATATCTTGAGTCGGACGGAGCATCCTACACATCCACAATATCTAATAGCGGTCAAAAAAAGATAGACTCGATTACTATCAGCGAATTTTATTATAATACTGGATACAATGGAGAGGATACCGTTGGTTTGGAATTATATATTAATGGCGATATGTTCGGTGAAATAGAATATAATAGTGACAAATACTACGTGACTAAACATGATTTTGCCGGGTCAAAAACAGTTAGTGGAGATTACACAATTACAATAAAAGCAACAGCAGGAATAGGCGAACCATATGGATACATCAATAGAGGTACTGGCGAGTCTTCGGCAACATGGGATATAGAAGGAACGCAACCGGGATCGGTGAGTGTCGAGTCTCAGGGTCAAACTAAGACGTTACAATCCGGAGAGAGTGCCTCTTTACCCCTTCAAACAGGCTCTAATAGCCTGACGTTTAGCGGGAGTGGGGTGTCTGACCTCAGTTGGAGCGCGTCATGGACTGAGGTCACGCAAACTGAGAATCCGGGTCTATCAGTCGGTGGGTCAAGCGCGTCTCATACCGGGATTCTATCTCCCGGCGAGACGGTAACGGAGCCGGTCGATCTCTCAACCGGATCGCAGTCCGCGGACGTATCGGTAACGGGACCCGTCGACGTGTCGGTCTCATGGACGGAGGCATCCCAAACGCGCGATCCCGTCGTGGAATTGAACGGTCAGACTACGACCATCCACTCGGGGACACTAGCCGACGGTGAGACCGCCACGGCCACGATCCCGAAAGACCAGCTACAACAGGGCACCAACACCCTGAATGTCTCACTCGGAGACGGCTCGCTGTCAGCTGACGCGCCCGAGATGCGCGCCGACATCGAGGCCAGCCACGAGGCCTCCGACAAGATCTCCGTCGGCTACTCCGCGACCACCTTCGAGGAGAGCTACAACGTCAGCCACACCTACGCAGCTGAAACCTCGGACGCTCAGGTCACCATCCCCTTTGAATCGTCACGAGTGGTCGGGGTAAAAAATGTCGAGTACCAGATCGGCGGCGGGGGTTGGGAACGCGTCGGAGCGGATAACTACCGGTTCGATGGTACCACCGTCGATGTCTACGTGAGTGACGCCGTCGGCGGGACAGTGCCCGCTGGCTCGACGGTCGATGTGAGGGCGACCGGCCGGAAGATGTCGGTCGGGAACGGCGCCGTCACGATCACCGACCCGACCGCGCCTCACGAGGAGCTCGACACCCAGCTCCGAATCGACGAGCGGAGCGAGGACTTCCACGTGAATGTCGGCCCGACCGACGACGGCGATCGCGTACACTACTCGTACTCGGATATCTTCCCCACCGAGGACTACGTCGTCATCGATTCAAGCGGCGCTCAGAAGATGTATCTCCCAAATTCGAAGACAGGAGATACGTTCCGCGTGAAACACTTGGAGACGCGCGTCATCGCTCAGCAGGGAGACGTGCGGATCGACGTGGTCGAGCCCGGGCAGAACCCGGAACTTGACGTGTCGCCGGGACCAGGCGGCGATGGCGACCCCGTAACCATCGAGTATTATAACACCGAATCTGGCGTTGAGTACCTCCTGAATAGCCTCAAGCGTTCGATCGTCGTTGACAGTGACGTGGCGCAGTCTCCCGCGATCTTCGAAGACGATGACTCGGAGGACACGTGGCAGATTCTCCGTGACTCCGAGGCGTCAGTCCGAGAAGAAGACTCGGACGGCCCGATCGGTCAGTTCCGCGAGCGAGCGGGCGCCGCGGTCGGAAGCGTGAGCACGCCTTCCGGAGTTGGCGGTGGCCAGCTGCTCTTGCTTGGGCTGCTCGGACTCGGCGGAGTTGTCGTGTTCCGCCGGGTCGAACCGTTCGGCGGCCGCGGTGTCGAGGTCGGTAAGCGAATCGCACAGAAGACCGGCAGCGGCGCGTTCTCAGGACTACAAGGGCTGTTGAGCTACATGAGTCGGGTTGTGAATCTCGTCGTGTCGAACCGTCGAGCGTCGATCGCAACGGGCGTGCTCGCGGCGATCGTCGCGGCGCGGGCGGGTCTGCTCCGACTCCCCGAGGGTGCCGGTATCCTAATCGTGGTTTCGGGCGTACCGATCGCGTCGTATCTGGTGTTACGCCGCTCGGACGCGGTGAGCCAGCGCGTGTGGCTCGCGTCCACGCTCGTCGCGGTCGTGCTCGGATTAGAGTTCGTCGCGCCGGGAACGATCCAGACGGCGATCGAACAGCTGACTAGCGAGCAGGTGGCGCCGCTGCTGATCCTCGTCGTCGCCGGCGGCGTCTATCTGTGGTACCGCGCTCGACAGTCAGATCGGCCAGTGTTCAACGTCGTCACGCGGAGGGAGTGATGCTGG
Organism: Halorubrum sp. SD612; assembly: GCF_002135005.1. Classification (NCBI taxonomy): domain Archaea; kingdom Methanobacteriati; phylum Methanobacteriota; class Halobacteria; order Halobacteriales; family Haloferacaceae; genus Halorubrum; species Halorubrum sp. SD612. The sequence goes on from NZ_NEWI01000030.1 coordinate 3,545, forward strand.
CCAGCTCCCTCGGAGGTGGCGTCGATGCGGTGATCAGCTTGGCGACCGGCAACGGTGTCGAGGTCGGGATGCTCGCAACCGCGCTCTTGGTGATCTGGCGCGGGCATCGCGTGCTCGCGATTCTACAGTCGGCGCTAGAGACGATCCGGATCGGGTTCATCGCGGCGGCCGCTGTCGGGTTGCTCGTGCTCGTTGCGATCGGCGCCGGGTGGATTTCGGTGTCGTCGTTGCCGGTCGTGCCGTCGGTGCCGCTGCCACTCTGAGCGGCGGCTGAAATTTGTGGGGTGTTTCTCGGCGCGTGCTGCGCTGCTGCGAGCGTTCGAAAGGATACGCGCCGGTCAGTACCTGAAGACCTCCCAACGTGGTTAGAACTAAAATTTTCGCGGGCGAACCCCTGTTTCGAGTGCTTCAGGTGGAACTTCTGAAAGCGGTTGCTGTGTATTTTCCCCCGAAGGGGGTGCCCTTAGGCACACTCCCTAAGGGGTCCGTCCCAGCCCGTGGGATCGAACCCTGACCAGCCGCAGCGCTCCCGACGACGTCGAGGTCGATCGCGACCGCGATCGAGAGCAAAATCGGCTCAGATACCGCTCAAAACGTAACGATATCAACAAGAAACAGGGGGCAGGATAGTGTTGCCACTCAACTGTCGGTGGTCAGCGGGGGAGCTTCGACGAGAAGAGAACGTCCCCGTTGCGGTTAATCGGACGCTGACCCGTCCGACGTCCCTCCTCCTTCTCCGTCCAGGAGAACTCACCGCTGATGAACTTCCGGTACGCCATCGAGCCCGTGTCCTCCGCGGCGTCGACGCCGGCGCGGATGAGCTTCACGAGCTCGACGCGCGAGAGCGGCTGACCGCCGAGGTCGACGACCATCCCGTCGACGGACTCGGTGATCGAGATCCCGTGGCGCCGGGCCCAGCGTGCGAGCGCGGAGTCCTGGTCGATCATCTCCGTCTCCGCGGACGCGAGCTGCCGCACGCCGCCGACGACCCAGTCCGTGATGTCCTCGAAGGTGTTCAGCAGGTCCTGGAACTTCTCGCGGATGAGGCTGTCCTCGAACGACATCTTCGCGTTCGCGACCTCGACGAGGTCGTCGAACTTCTCGGCGGCGCGGTAGACCGTCGAGCGAGACGTGTCCGAGAGCTCGGCCAGCTGCTCGACGTCGGCGCCGTCGCCGCCATCGGTCAGCGCGGCCAGTACGGAGCGCTCGGACTCGGTCGCGTCGCCGCGGGCGAAGTGCGCGACCGCCTGCTGCTCTTCGCCCTCCTGGACGCTAGGCATCTTGTTCTCCACGAGGTCGAGATCTCGCTCTGACTCGGTCGCCTCGAAGTAGTGATCCGCCGTGTAAATGCGGGGGTCGGCTCGCGTCGGGAGCCCCGCCCAGAGCAGGACGTTCACGAGCGACTCGTCGAGCTCCGTCCGCAGCGCCTCGACGTCGAACGCGCCCTCTTCGCTCCATGGCACCGAGGCTCGGTCGGAGTAGTCCTTCGACCACTGGAGTTCGAGCTTCGGGTCCGAGAGCGGATCGTCGGCCGACGACGTCTCCTCAGACCGGGCGAACTCGGGATGGTAGTACTTCACCAGCTTCCCGACGCCGTTCGGCTTCTCCGTGAGCTTCTTCCAGGTCGACTCGTCGAGCGCGACGGCGTTGCGGTGACCGATGACCTTCTCGTTGTCCCACTTGTACTCGCCCTTCCCGCGGTTGTTCGAACCGAAGAGCGCGAGCTGGTCGAGAACGGCGCCCTGCCCGGCGACGTGCTGCTCGCCGGCGCCGCGGTCCAGGCGGAGGTACATCTCCATCTGGTAGGCGTTCGAGTGCTCGTGAACGCACTCGTCTCGGAAGTAGTGCGTGCTGATGTCGAGCTCTTCGGCGAGTCGACGGAGCAGCGGGATCACCTCGTCCGGCTCTAAGTTGCTGGAGTTCGACTGAACACGCAGGCCGTACGGGAGATCCTCCGGCATCGACCCGATCCGTTCCCCGTCGGCCGTTCGCGCGTCCGGCACCGACGGCCGGAACTGGAACGACGCCTTCCGCTCACCGAGACCGTCCTGCGCCCGGACGGCGATCTGGTACTCGTTGAACGTCTCGTAGGGGCGCGACGGCGCCGCGATGCCGCCGGACCAGTAGTTCGTCTTGTCCGGGTTGATCTCCCAGAGCTCGCCGTCGAAGACAAACGACCCGATGTCGTCGGCGATGGTGGGTTCGTACTGCGAGACGATCGCGTCGTACGGCGACAGCGAGCCGGGGTGACCGTTCTGACGAGTGTCCGGCTGCGAGAACAGCAGGTGCGCGCCGAACGCGTGAACACGCGGCTCGACGCACTCGATCGGCCCCTCGACGTCGAAGGTCCGGTATTCGGTCGACTCCGGGCTGCTGGGGTGGACCTGCCGAGTGCCCTCGCTTGCGGCGTCGCGGAGCTCGCGCGCCTCCTCGGAATCGACGACGCCCTCGATCGAGTCCTCGTCGTCACCGGTGACGGGCTGGGCGTCGCCCAGCAGCTCGTCGAGGTCGCCCTGCGGCCCGGGTTCGAGGTAGTCGTCGCTCAAAGCTCCACCTCCTTCCGGGGAACGACCACGGCACCGCGCTCGCCGGCGGTGAACACCGCGACGAGCGGGATCCACGGCTCGGTGACGTCGAGCGCGGGCTCACCAGGCTCGCGCTCGCTCGGATCGAACACATCGACGGAGGCGTGTTCCGGCGCGATCGCGAGGACGTAGCGACCGTCTCGATACCCGCGGACCGGGACCATCTCAGAGTTGACGCGGTCGACGTGGACGCCGGCGATCCGCCGCCGTGGGATTAGCGGTGTCCCGACCGAGTCGAGAACGACGTCCTTCGTGACCGGGTTCGCGGCGTGCTTCTCGCCAGCGACCCACCGCGCGATCGGGCGACGGAGGACGATGTCGTCGGACCGCATCACTCGACCTCCGCGGGGTCGAACACGCGCGACCAGGCGAGCTGTGTTTCCCGGCCGCGGCCGTCGTGCCTGTCGCGCCAGCTGGAGATCTCGTCGATGAGGTGGTCGACGGTCGTCGCGGGGACGACCTTCATCGCGATCGCCGGGCGAGCCGGGCGCGGCTCGCAGACGACGAAGACGTAGACGCCGCCGGCGTCGAGAAGCGCTTCGTGCTGCGTCTCGCGGAGGCTGAAGCGCCCGCGACGCTGCGCACTCCCGTAGACCGCCATCGTGCTCTTGATCTCGACGACGGTCCCGGCCCCGAGGACACAGATCCCGACGAACGGGAGGTCGGAGCGCGGAAAGATAGCAGTCTCAGCGACGGCGTCGTAGTGTTCGCTGTCGGCGGTGGGTTCGAGTCCGACGACGACGTCGAAGACCTCGTGTTCGGCGTTCTCGCCGGCGCGCTTCGCGGCAGCGAGGGTGCCGCTGCTCATCGGCCCAACCTCCCGGGCATCTTCACTCTCCGGGTGTTGGTCCACGGTTTGATATCGATGCCACCGCCGCCGTACGCCCACACGGTCGCACCGAGGAGGTGCTCACGAGCAATCGAGGCTCGGCCGCGATCAAGTCTTCCGTCGTCTTTCGCACCCTCTTCAGGCATCGCGCGGCTCACCTCCGTAGAGCGCGCGGCGAGCGTCCGGGTCGAGGTCGTGAACGCCCTCGTGCTCGCGGAACCAGTTCAGGAACTCGCCGGCGGACGATCGGCTGATCTCCACCGACTCCCGGGGCTCGAGGTTCCGATCGACGGTCACGAATCTGACTGTCCCGTCGTCATCGGGCTCAGCGCTGTCGAACAGCGCCCAGCCGTCGACACCGAGCGCGACGCGGCGCATCCTCTCGCCGTCGACGGAGATCTCCTCGGGGACTTCGTCGAGCGTCAGGAAACGGTCGCCGGCGACGGCGTGGATGTCGGGGTCCTCAACGTCGTCGAGGCTACGGAGACGCTCCCAGAGCTCGCGGTTGTGATGTCGGTACCGAGCGACGTGGTACCCGCAGTACGCGACGTCGCCCCCGACCTCGGGCCAGGGCAGGCGGTAGCGCTGTTCGCGGTCGCAGTGTCCGCACTCGCAGAGACCGTGTTCGTCGACGGGGCCGACATCGGGTTCGAGCGCCCGATGGGCGCCCGAGTACCACGGCTGGCTGCGCGGGCGACTCATCGGCTACCTCCGTCGGCGCGCAGGGCGGCACCGACACGCTGACCGCGGTTACGGTTCGGATCCTCGGCGGGGTCGACGAGGTCGACGTCGACGCCGGCGGCGCTGCCGCGGCTGATGCGACGGAAGCAGTCACACCCGAGGCACCGGTGTGCGACGTCGTCCTCATCACCGAAGACAGCCCGGAACCTATCAGAAACGTGACCGTCGCAGTACCGGCACTGCGCGGTTTCGTCGGAACCGCCGGGTTGGCGGTTCATAGCGCACCCCCTGAATGCGTTTTTCGGGCGTTAGAAGGTGCTGAGGCTACTGATAATGAGGACCTATAAAGAATCTGATGGGACCGCTGAGAGTCGAACTCAGGTCATACGGACCCCATCCGCATAGGATACCACTACCCCACGGTCCCTGACTACACGCTGAAAAACGACGGTCCGGTAATTAAGGACTTCGCTTCAGTCGTCGCCGTCCCGCGGGACCACGAGGTCGCCCGCGTCCCGCACCGCGAGGCTCCCGATCGCGTCGCCCTCGTAGACGGCCAGCCCCTCGGCGCGACCGAGGACGTACCCATCGCGGTCCGCCTCGACCGTCCCGCGCTCCGCGCCCGCGGCGTCGACCACGCTCGCGAGGACATCGCCCTCGTCGAACGCGTCCCCGGCCGCCACCCGGTGCCGGACGAGTCCGGAGATATCGGTCGTCGGCCCGCGGAAGCGCCGCACGGGAAACTCGACGGGGGCCGGGGCCACGCCGACCCCGGGCTCGCTGGCCGACTCGGGTACTTCGTCGAGGAGCCCGAGTTCGACGGCGACGCCGACGACGCCCGCGACGCCAGCGTCGAGGAGCGCGTCGTCGACGACGCTGTGGGCGCCGAGCTCCGCCGTGAACGCCGGGATCCCCGCCTCGTTGAGTACGGCGCCCGCGGTCGATCGCTGGAGGTTCTCTTCGACGTACTCTGCGGCGGGATACTCCCGGACCACCGGAAGCCCGAACGCCTCGACGAGTCGGCCGAGGTCCTCAGAGAGCGCGGCCGCCTCGGCCTCATTCCGTCGGTCACCGTACAGCACGCGGTCGCGGATGGCGAACGGCTCGCTACCGACGCCCGCGGTGTGACAGTCGATCAGCGCGTCCGCGGTCGCGTCGGTGCCGACCGCGTCGACTGAGAACTCGTTCCCCTCGACCGACGACTCGCCGGTGATCGCGGCGTACAGCCGGGCGTCGATCCGCTCTTGGAGCTTCGGCGGGCGGGCCGACTCCGCGTCGGCGTCCGGGAAGTGCCGGTTCGGGTCCTCGTCGGCGTAGTACGTCTCTCGCGCGTTCCGGCGCAGGCCGGCCGGGGAGACGACGGGCACAGCGACGACAACGCCGGCGAGGTCGGCGAGGCGGTCGCCGAAGGTCGCGACCGCGTCCTGGACGACCGCGACGCCCGTCGCCTCGTCGCCGTGGACGCCGCCGGTGAGCCACAGCGTCGGCCCGTCGGCGGCGCCGTTCGCGACCGCGACCGGGAGCCGTTCCGTGCCGCCGGTCGGGAGGTCCCCGACGGTGAGCCACCCGCGGTCGAGCGTTCCGGGCTCGGCGCTCGCGCTCCCGACGGCTACCACTCCGCCTCCGTCTGCGTCCGGCTCGTCCATGTCCGCATCTGGGGGCGGCGAATTTATAAAAGAACGCGCTCCAAGGCGACGACCGTCCCGTTCTCGGCGTCCGGGTCGCCGACGACGCGCCCGAGGCAGACCGCGGTGCCGTCCGGCGTGAAGCACGCGGCGAGCGGCGGGTCCGGGTCCGTGTCGCGGTCAGTCGGCGCGTCGCCATCCGTGTCGGTCGGCGCGTCGCCATCCGTGTCGGTCGGCGCGTCGCTATCGTTCGACGCGTCGTCGCGGATCGCCGCCGGGATCGCCGCGTCGTCGACGTCGATCACGCCGGGCGCGTACACGGGAGCCCCGGTCGCGACGCTGCGGGCGGCCGACCGGGCGACCGTCACCGCGGGGAGGTGGGCGAGGGCGTCCTCCGCCGGGCGGACCACCTCGCGGAGGAGCGCGTCATCGCCGTCCCCGGCCCACGCGAGCGCGTCCACGAGGTCCTGAAGCGTGCGGAGGTCGCGGTCGTCGAACGGATCCGTGGCGCTGCGCCGGAGGTGTCCCATGTGCGCGCCGCCCCCCGTCGCGAGTCCGATGTCGTGACACAGCTTCCGGACGTACGTCCCCGACTCGCAGCGGATCCGGAGGAGCGCCCGGCGGTCGGCGACCTCCAGCAGGTCCAACTCGTGGACCGTCCGCGTGCGGAGCCGACGGCTCACGGCGCTCTTCCGCGGCGGCTTCTGGTAGATCTCGCCCTCGAACTCGGCGACGACTTCCCGGAAGTCCGACGGGGGTGACCCGTGGAGCTCCAGCACCGCGACGTACTCCTTCGCCCCTTCGAGGAACACCTGCGCCATGCGCGTCGCGTCGCCGATCAGCGTGGGGAGACAGCCAGTGACCTTCGGATCGAGGGTCCCCGAGTGAGCGACGCCGCGGGTCGGCGGCCCCTCGGGGTCGAGCGTCGCGAGCGTCTCGTCTATGGCGTCCCGCACCCACGCCGACACTTGGTGCGAGGAGGGCCCGGCGGGCTTGTCGAGGTTGACGACGCCGAACCGGAGCAGCTCCGGCACCGACCGCTCTCCGGGAGGCGCTCTGAGCGGGTCGGGGTCGGCGTCGGAAGGGTCTGTCATGCGGAGGTCAGTCGCGGGTTCAGAAGTCGTACACGACGCCGTCGACGGGCGCTTTCCCCTCGTCGTCGTCGGGGTCGTACGCTTCGACGGTCGCGACGAGGACGTTGAGGAAGCGCTCGGGCCCCCAGCGGGCGGTGTTGTACGCGGCGTCGTAGATCGAGAGGTCTTCGATGTCGATGTTGTAGTACTCCCGGTACCGCTTGCGCTCGGAGGCCTCGCGGCGCTCCGTCTCCGTTCGCGCGCGGTCGGTCGGCTTCGCCTCGCGCTCCGCGATCCGCTCCGCGCGGACCGACAGCGGCGCGTCGAACCAGAACCGGAAGTCGGCGTGGTCGGCCGCGAGCCACCCGGCGAGCCGCGATTCGAGGACCACGTCGTCGCGCTCGACGGCGATCTCGCGGAGCCGGCGGTCGAGGTCGCGGTCGATCTGCGGGTCCTCCTCGGCGAACTCGTTGAACTCGACCGGCGTCATGTCGCGTTCGGCCGCCATCTCGCGGAAGATGTCGCCGCCGGAGACGTGCCCGAGACCGAGCGCGTCCGCCAGCTGGACGGCGTTGGTGCTCTTGCCGCTTCCAGGCGGGCCGGAGACGGTGATCAACATATCACCACTGCGCGGGTGTCGTTCAAAACGGTTGTCGTTCGGCTGCGGGAGCGCGCGCCCGTCGGCGCCCGTGTCGAGGACTCGCTCGCCGTCACCGACCCGGCTCGCTCACGCCTCGGGGTCGGCCGTCGCGGCCGTCATCGACCAGACGGCGACGAGGCCGAGCAGGAGCGCGGGGACAAGCGGCAGCACGAGGTACGTGGCGAAAAAGGGGAGCCCGAACCACCCGGCCGCGTACGGATACGCGTAGATGATCCCGGGGATGACGATAGCACAGACGAAAAGCGCCGCCGTCAGCGCCCACCCCTCGCGGCCGAAGCCGTCGGCCGCCGGCTCCCGACCGGCCGACTCCGACGGCCCCGTACCGTCGGCGCCGCCGCTCTCGCCCTCCGGGGCGTGGACATAGCCGCCGTCGGTAGTGCCGTCGGCGCCCGCGGCCGCGTCGCGATCGGCCGCGTCGCCGTCGGCCGCGTCGGTCTCAGAGCTCACTGTCGGGTCTAACCACCACTTTGCCAAAGCCCTCACGGTTCTCGATCATCTCGTGTGCGCGCGCGGCCTCGCTCATCGGGAGGACCTCCCGGACGCGGGGCTCGAAGGTCCCGTCCCAGACCAGTTCCAGGACATCGTCGACCTCGCCCGGCGTCGCCATCGTCGAGCCGATGACGGAGAGCTGGTTCCAGAAGATTCGGTTGAGCCCCGCGCCCGGGTTCGGGCCGGTGGTCGCGCCGCAGGTGACGAGCCGGCCGCCCTTCGCCATCGACTTCAGCGAGTTCGGGTAGGTCGCCTCGCCGACGTGGTCGACGACGACGTCGACGCCTCGTTTGCCGGTGAGCGCCGCGATCTCGTCCGCGAAGTCGTTCGCCTCGTAGTCGATGACGTGGTCGGCGCCGCAGTCCTCGGCGTGCGCGAGCTTCTCCTCGGTGGAGGCGGTCGCGAACACCTCACAGCCCGCGTGGTCGGCGATCTGGACCGCGGCGTGGCCGACGCCGCCGGAGGCGCCCAAGACGAGCACCTTCTCGCCCGCCTCGATGTCCGCGCGCGTCTGGAGCATCCGCCACGCGGTCTGGAACACGAGCGACGCGGAGCCGGCGACCTCCCAGTCGACGCCGTCGGGGACCGGGACGAGGTTCTCGGCCGGGACCGCCGCCTTCTCGGCGTGGACGCCGCGGACGTGTTCGCCGATGATGTGGAAGGAGACGCACAGCGACTCCTCGCCGTTGCGACAGAACTCGCAGTTGCCACAGGAGACGCCCGCGCTCACGGCGACGTGGTCGCCAGGTTCGAAGCGCGTCACGCCCTCGCCGACGGCCTCGACGACGCCCGCGGCGTCGCTCCCCGGGATGTGCGGCATCTCCACGTCGATGCCGGGCATTCCGCGGCGGGTCCAGATGTCCAGGTGGTTCAACGCCCCCGCCTTGACGTCGACGAGCACCTCGCCGCGGTCGGGGTCGGGCTCGGGGAACTCGCCGTACTCGATCACGTCGCGGTCGCCGTGGTCGGCGAACTGAACGGCCTTCATATTCGGACCCTCCCGCGGGACCCACTAAACAGTACGCCTCACGGAAACGAGCGACGCGACCATCGAACCGGCGCGGCCACCGGACTGACGCGACCATCGAACCGGCGCGGCCCGCGGGACGACGCTCGCAGCCACCGTGCGAGTCGCCCACAGCGACCCGACCGTTTCGTGATGTTTAAGTACCGAAAGCGGGAGCATATGAACGCACGAACTGCAGGGGCGTCGGGCCCCGAGTCCGAGAGGGCGATGATACAACGCGGGTTGCGGTAGCCAAGCCTGGCCCAAGGCGCAGGGTTGCTAACTCTGTGGCGTCACTGCCTCCGGGGTTCGAATCCCCGCCGCAACGCTCGAACGGACGAGTACCGCCGGATCGCGCCGGTAGGGCTCACCACAACCAACACATGAGCACGGAAGAACCACAGGACGACTCGCCGGAGGAGGAGGAAGACCTCCAGTACTTCGTTCGGATCGGGGGCGCGGACCTCGACGGGACGAAGACGGTCGAGCGAAGCCTGTCCGAACTCGACGGCATCGGCACGCGCACGGCGCGGCTGGTCGCCGAGAAGGCCGACGTGGACCGAAACGCCACGTTCGGGCTCCTCGACGAGGAGGATATCGACGCGGTGGTCGACATCGCCGAGAACCTCGAAGACCACGTCCCGTCGTGGATGACGAACCGACAGAACGACTTCTTCACCGGAGAGACGACGCACCTCGTCGGCACGGACGTCAACGAGAAGCGGCGCCACGACATCAACCGGATGAAGATCATCGAATCGTACAAGGGCGTGCGCCACAAGCGCGGGCAGAAGGTCCGCGGCCAGCGCACCAAGTCCACGGGTCGCTCGGAGGGGACCATCGGGGTCAACGTCGAGGAGATCCGCGAGGAGATGGAAGACGACGAGGGCGGTGACGACGAATGAGCACCGGAAAGAACACCAAGGGCTACGAGACGCCGAACCACCCGTATCAGGGCGAGCGCATCGCCGAGGAGTCCGACCTCCTCTCGCGGTACGGTCTGAAGAACAAAGAGGAGTTCTGGCGCGCCCAGTCCGAGCTGCGCAACATGCGCCGAGAGGCGCGACGGCTGCTCGGCGAGGCGCAGGGTGACGTCGACGCCGCACAGGACGCCGGCGCGGAGTTCGTTACGCGGCTCCGCCGGATCGGCATCCTCGGCGACAACGACGACATCTCGACGGTCCTGTCGCTCGACGTGACCGACCTGCTGGAGCGTCGCCTCCAGACGGTCGTCTACCGACAGGGCTTCGCCTCCTCGACCCAGCAGGCCCGCCAGTTCATCGTCCACGGCCACATCACCGTCAACGGCGCCCGCGTCACGCGCCCGTCGGTGAAGGTGGACGTCGACGACGAGGGCGCCATCGCCTTCGACGAGACGAGCCCGCTCGCGGACGATCTCCACCCCGAGCGCGCGGAGTCACAGGAGTAACCAACCATGAGTGAATCCGAGGATGGAAAGTGGGGCATCGCCCACGTGTACGCGTCGTTCAACAACACGCTCATCACGGTCACCGACGAGACGGGCGCCGAGACGATCGCCAAGTCGTCCGGCGGCACCGTGGTGAAGCAGAACCGCGACGAGGCGTCGCCGTACGCCGCCATGCAGATGGCGGAGGTCGTCGCCGAGCGCGTCAAGGACGCCGGTCTAGAGGGCGTGCACGTTCGCGTGCGCGGTCCCGGCGGCAACCTCAACAAGTCCACCGGTCCCGGTGCGCAGGCGACGATCCGCGCGCTCTCGCGGGCGGGCGTCGAGATCGGGCGCATCGAGGACGTCACGCCGATCCCGCACGACGGGACGAAGGCGCCGAAGAACAAGCGAGTCTGACATGACCGAAGACGAATTCGACGTCCAGTACGTCGAACGGGACGAACGCAGCGCGCGGGTGCTGATCCGCGGGCTCACGCCGGCGTTCGCCAACGGCATCCGCCGCGCGATGATCGCCGACGTCCCGACGTTCTCGATCGACACCGTCCGGTTCGTCGAGAACTCCTCGGTCATGTTCGACGAGATGATCGGCCTGCGGCTGGGGCTCGTGCCCCTGACGACGCCGCTCGACGACTTCGATATCGGCGACGAGGTCACCCTCGCGCTCGACGTCGAAGGTCCGGCGACGGCGTACTCCGGCGACATCGAGAGCAGCGACCCGCTCGTCGAGGTCGCCGACGAGAACGTTCCGATCATCGAGCTGAAGGAGGGACAGCGGTTGGAGTTCGAGGCCAACGCGGTCCTCGACACCGGCAAGGAGCACGCCAAACACCAGGGCGGCGTCTCCGTCGGCTACCGCCACCTCCAGCGCGTCGCGGTCGAGGGCGACCGCGGCGAGTTCGACGACGACGAGCCGAACATCCTCCGCGGCGTCATCGAGACGCCGGACGGGGAGATCGAGCTCACGGACGAGTTCGACAACGACCTCTCGGAACGGTTCCCCGGCAAAGAGGTCGCGGTCGAGGACGTGCCGGGCGCGTTCGTCTTCCACATCGAGACGGACGGCTCGTTCGACGTCGAGGAACTGTTGCTCCGCGCGATCGACTCCATCGAGGAGCGCGCGGACGAACTACAGACGAAAGTCGCAGTATAAGGAAATGACGGCCCTTCGAACCACCCCCCTGACCGTCGCCCTCGCCGGCAGCCGCGGCGCCGCTCCGACCGACGGAGCGCGCGCGGCCGACCGCGCGGACGCCGGGACCGAAAGTGGTTTGAAGGGAGCCGGAATACGGTGGAGTGCACGCAGGGATAGCCAAGTCAGGCCAACGGCGCAGCGTTCAGGGCGCTGTCCTGTAGAGGTCCGCAGGTTCAAATCCTGCTCCCTGCACTCCGTTTTCCACGAACTCTCCGTTCAGGAGGGACAGCTATGAGTAGCAAGACGAATCCGAAACTACAGAACCTCATCGCCGATCTGAAGTCGGTCTCGCGTGACTCCGGTGCCAACGTGTGGCAGGACGTCGCCGACCGACTGGAGAAGCCACGGCGCACGCACGCTGAGGTCAACCTGGGCCGTATCGAACGATACGCGCAGGAAGACGAGACGGTCGTCGTCCCCGGCAAGGTGCTGGGCAGCGGTGTGCTCGAAACGAACGTTACCGTCGCCGCCGTCGACTTCTCCGGAACCGCCCGGACGAAGATCGACCAGGCCGGCGAAGCGGTGACGCTGGAACAGTACGTCGAACAGAACCCCGAAGGAAGCAACGTGCGGGTGATCCGATGAGTCTCGCGAAGATCGACGCGGACGTCGTCGTCGACGCCCGCGACTGTATCCTCGGTCGCGTCTCCTCGGAGGTCGCCCAGCGCGTCCTCGCCGGGGAGACCGTCGCCGTCGTCAACGCCGAGCGCGCCGTCATCACCGGCAACGAGGAGGCGACGATGGAGACGTACCACAAGCGCGCGGAGCTCGGCTCGGACAGCGGGCCGTACTACCCCAAGCGCCCCGACCGAATCTTCAAGCGCGCCATCCGCGGCATGCTGCCGTACAAGTCGGAGGACGGCCGCGAGGCGTTCTCGAACGTGCGCGTGTACGTCGGGAACCCCTACGAGCGCGACGAGGACGTCGAGAGCGTCGTCCTCGACGGCACCTCGCTCGACCGCCTCTCGAACATCAAATTCACCACGCTCGGGGAGATCTCCGAGTCTCTGGGAGCCAACGTCACATGGTAACGAACACCTCAGGCAAGAAGAAGACGGCCGTCGCCCGCGCCACCGTGCGCGAGGGCGAGGGTCGCGTTCGCATCAACTCCCAGCCAGTCGAGCTGGTCGAACCGGAGCAGGCGCGGCTCAAGATGCTGGAGCCGTTCCGCATCGCGGGCGAGGAGCTCCGCGACGGCGTCGACATCGACATTGACGTCGAGGGCGGCGGCTTCAGCGGGCAGGCGGACGCGACGCGGACCGCCATCGCCCGCGGCCTCGTCCAGCACCTCGGCGACGCCGAGCTGCGCGACGCGTACATGAACTTCGACCGCACCCTGCTGGTCAACGACGTGCGCCAGTCCGAACCCAAGAAGTGGGGCGGACCCGGCGCGCGCGCTCGCTACCAGAAGTCCTACCGCTGAGGTGATCCAGTCATGATGATCCCCGTCCGGTGTTTCACGTGCGGCAACGTCGTGGGTGAACACTGGGAAGAGTTCAAAGAGCGGGCTCGCGAGGGCGACGAAGACCCCGGCGAGGTGCTCGACGACCTCGGGGTCGACCGGCACTGCTGCCGGCGCATGCTGGTGAGCCACCGCGACCTCGTGGACGTCGTCTCGCCGTACCAGTAACCATGTCAGGACAGCGATACAATCGATACGAGAAGGCGCGAATCCTCGGCGCGCGAGCGCTACAGGTGTCCTACGGGGCGCCCGTGCTGATCGACACGGACCAGACGGAGCCGATACTCGTCGCCGCGGAGGAGTACGACGCGGGCGCGCTCCCGTTCACCGTGCGGAGGGAATCCAACTAATGACCCGAATTACCAGCGTCTCGTTGCGTCGCGTGCTCGACTCGCGCGGAAACCCGACGGTCGAGGCCGACGTGCTCACCGAGTCCGGCGGCTTCGGCCGTGGGGCGGCGCCTAGCGGGGCCTCGACCGGGGAGTACGAAGCGATCGAACTGCCGGCGAGCGAGTCCATCGCGAAGGCCCGCGAACACGCCGTCCCGCGCCTCGAGGGCGTCTACGCCGGTGACCAGCGCGCGGTCGACAACGCACTCCGCGCCGCCGACGGGACGGACGACTTCTCCGCCATCGGCGCCAACAGCGCGGTCGCCATCTCGATGGCGGCCGCGAAGGCCGCCGCCGACGTGCTCGGCGCACCGCTGTACCAGCACCTCGGCGGGGCGTTCCGCGGCGAGAACTTCCCGATCCCGCTTGGCAACGTCGTCGGCGGCGGAGAGCACGCCAAGGAGGCGACCCACATTCAGGAGTTCCTCGCGGCGCCCGTCGGCGCGCCGAGCGTCTCGGAGGCCGTCTTCGCGAACGCCGCGGTCCACGCGGCGGTCGCGGACGTGTTAGACGAGCGTGGCGTGCCCGCGGCGAAGGGCGACGAGGGCGCGTGGGCGCCCCCCATCTCGGACGCCGACGCGTTCGAGGTCGTCGACGAGGCGGTCGACCGCGTCGAGGAGGACGTGGGCTTCGAGATCCGCTTCGGTCTCGACATGGCCGCGGCCGAACTGTACGACGACGAGGCCGAGGCGTACGTCTACGGCGACGAGACGAAGTCGGCCGACGAGCAGATCGAGTACGTCGCCGGCCTCGTCGACGAGTACGACCTCGCGTACGTCGAGGACCCGCTCGACGAGAACGACTACGAGGCGTTCGCGGAGTTGACCGACCGGGTCGGCGACCGGACGCTGATCTGCGGGGACGACCTGTTCGTCACCAACGTCGAGCGGCTCCAGGACGGCATCGACGCCGGCGCGGCCAACAGCATCCTCATCAAGCCGAACCAGATCGGGACGCTGTCGGACGCGTTCGACGCCGTCGAGCTCGCCGCCCGCAACGGGTACGAGACGGTCATCTCTCACCGTTCGGGCGAGACCGAGGACACCACCATCGCACACCTCGCCGTGGCGACCGACGCCGGTTACATCAAGACCGGGACGGTCGGCGGCGAGCGAACCGCCAAGCTGAACGAACTGGTCCGCATCGCGGACGACGCGGTATGACGGGCCCACACCACGCATGAGCGAAGACAACGACGCGGTCGAACTCGACGACGACGCGGAGACCGAGGCGGTCGACGCGGCGGTCGAGGAGGAGGCCGACACGACCGAGGAACCGACCGCCGACGCGGCCGAGACGGCCGCCGACGCCGAGAGCGAGACCGCCGCGGGCGACGACGAAGCGGACGAGGAGGAGGCCTCCCCGTTCGACGACGACGTCATGCCCGACGACGACGTCGACCTGCTGATCCCCGTCGAGGACTACCTCTCCGCGGGTGTCCACATCGGGACCCAGCAGAAGACGAAGGACATGGAGCGGTTCATCCACCGCGTCCGCGACGACGGGCTGTACGTCCTCGACGTGAGCCTGACCGACCAGCGGATCCGCACGGCCGCGGACTTCCTCGCGAACTACAACCCCGAGCAGATCCTCGTCACATCCTCGCGGCAGTACGGTCGGTTCCCGGCCGAGAAGTTCGCGGACGCCATCGGCGCCCGCGCCCGCACCGGTCGCTTCATTCCGGGCACGCTGACGAACCCCGACTACGCCGGCTACATCGAGCCGGACGTGGTCGTGGTCACCGACCCCATCGGCGACGCGCAGGCCGTCAAAGAGGCCATCACCGTCGGTATCCCGGTGATCGCGATGTGCGACTCCAACAACCAGCTGTCGAACGTCGACCTCGTCATCCCGACGAACAACAAGGGTCGGCGCGCGCTGTCGGTCGTCTACTGGCTCCTCGCCAACGAGACGCTCGACCGCCGCGGCGCCGACACGGTGTTCGCCCTCGAAGACTTCGAGGACGAGCTCTAAGCCGGCCGCGTTTTTCTTCGACGCTTCCTGTTTCGTCCGTTCACCGCTCGGAGAGCCGTCGGCGAATCGATCCGCGGCGCGACGCGCTCAGACGATATCGGGCGTGAACGGGTACGAATAGACCCGCCCGTCGTTGGCCTTCACCGTTGCCACGAGGACCAAGACTAGGTCGACGACGCCGATAATCGGGAACAGCAGGAGGCCGATGAACACGAAGCTCAGGACGGCGGCAATCATGAGCGCGGCGAAGACGACGATCTGGAAGTTCAGCGAATTCTTCGCGTTCCGCTCGACGAGTTCGTCGTTGTCGTCCGCGAGGATCAGGAAGAGAATCGGGCCGAGGAACGACGCGAAGAGCGACGAGGCGTGCGACAGCGCCGCTAGCGTCGTGTCCCCGTCGACGGTCCCGTCGCCGGTCTCAGTTGCTGTGGTTGACATAGCGGGATGGCGGTTTCGGAGCAGATTGATAAATTTTCGGAGACCGACCGGAATACACGGAGGCGGCAGTCGACAGCCACGCTCGAGCCGGCGCCCGTCGCCGACTGCGACCGATCGGTCGTCGGTCGGTCCCCCGCTCAGTCGGGCGCCGGCCGGTCCCCCGCTTAGTCGGTCGTCGACGGCTCGCTGTCGGTCGGTTCGTCGACCGCCCCGCCCGTCGTCTCCTCGGGCACGTCGTGGGTCCACCGCGGCTCTATCTCTTGGTTCGCCATCACGATCCGGTCGCCGCCGTCGGTGTCGATCCGCGTCTTCCGGAGTTCGATGGCGGCGACCGTTCCCGTCACGCCCTTCGACTCGACGCGGTAGCCGACGTTGAAGTCCGGGTCCCGCAGGAGGTAGACGCCCGCCACCGTGTCCTCGATCATCTCGGAGAGCGCGTAGGAGACCCCGAGGGCGATGAAGCCGACGGCGGTGCCGAGGCTCGCCGCGATGTCGCCCATGCCGACGACCTTCAGGAACGTGAGCGCGACGCCGAACCAGAGGAACACGGAGACGAGCGTGACGATGAGGTCGCCGACCAGTTCGCGGTCGCCGACGTACAGCCGTTCGATCGACCCGTGGACGACCGAGAGGACGACCCGCACCGTCAGGTACGCCAGCGCGAGGAAGATCAGCCCCGAGAGCAGCCGCGGGACCGCCACGACCAGCCCCTCGACGAAGTTCGAGAGCGAGCGGGAGACGAGCGACGGGATCTGCGTCATGCCGAACCGCACACGGCGGAGAGTGGAAAAGGTGAGGGCGCCGCCGGCTCAGTTCGCGGCCTCGTCGCCGGGCGCCCCGTCCTCGGACAGCGCCGACCGAGCCTCCGCGACGGTCTCGTCCACGCGAGCCCACGCGACGGGCGGCTCGACCGCCTCGAGCTCCGCGTCGAGCGCGTCGAGCCGCTCGCCGAACTCGCCGTCCCGGCCCGGCCGGTCGCCGAGCGCGTCGGCGTGCTCCGCGACCGCGGATTCGAGATCGTCGATCCGCGCGTCCACGTCGTCCGGGAAGGGGACGCCGTCGCGGTGGGCCCACGCGCGGAGGTCGTCGGCCTCGGCTCGGAGGTCGGCGACGACGAGGTCGAGGACGCGCGTCTGGACGGCGGCGTCGAACCGCCGTCCCGGGTCCGGGTCGTCCGCGTCCCGCAGCGACTCGACGGTCTCGGTGAGGGCCGCGGCGGACTCCTCGGCGGCTTCGACCTCGTCCACGAGCGCGCCGTGACGTCGGTTGGCCGAGCTGAGCCACGCCTCGAACGCCTCCAGTTCGGTTTCGAGGTCGTGGGCGACGCGGACGATGTCCTGCGCCTCGGTGGTTATCTCGTGGAGGGCAACCGCGGCGCGGTACACCGCCACCGGCTCGGCCAGCCCCGACCGCGCCGCGCCGAGCTCGTCGCCGAGCGCCTCCACCTCCGCACGGAGGTCGTCCAGCCGGTCCCCGAACGCCCGCCGGCGGACTGTGACGACCTCGAGGTCCGGCGCGTCGTCGGCGGCGGTCGCCTCGTCGTGGGTCCGCGTCGCGAGGTCGACCCGCGTCTCCGCTGTCGCGAGTATCTGCGACACGTCGGTGACGCTCGACTCGATCGCCGCGGACGTCACCCTCCCGTCGTCGGTGAAGGGTTCGAGCCAGGTCCGGATCGACTCCGGTTTCTCGCCGGTCCGGTCGGCCACAGACTCGACGAGTTCGTCGAGGGGCGTCTCCGCGGGCGCGCTCTCACTCATACGGCCGGATTCGGCGTAGTACGGTGTATACCTTCCTAAGAGCGGTGTGTTCGGGGACAGAGGCGAACAGAGCGGTACGTGGTGGTATATAACTGTCAGAACCGTCTCTTGTACTCACCACCGATACTGTGGACTCTTCGCGTGACAAGAGGTGACTATATTAAAAGTATAAACCAGTTTAATAGACTTGTCCGTTGCCACGCCTGATGTCAGACCGGAACTGGGTCGACGGCGGCGTGTCGCGGCGGAAAGTTCTCATCACGTCCGGAGCGCTCGGAACCGCCGGGTTGGCGGGCTGTAGCGGAAGCAGCGACGGCGGCTCCGGCGGCGACGGCGGCGACGGTGGCTCCGGCGGCTCCGGTGGCGACGGCGACGACGGCTCCGGGCAGAGCACGGCGCTGCTCAACGCCGAGGGCTCCTCGACGGTGTACCCAATCTCGAACACGGGGAGCTCATACTGGAACTCCAACGCCCCGCCGAGCGACGGCGAGTACTGGGGCGCGAACGACGATGGCTCGGTGCCCGGCTGGGACCAGCTCTCCGCCGACGGCGCGGACGACATGCTCATCGCCGACTACTTCGCAGCGAAGTTCGGCTTCGAGCCGACCGATCAGCGCTCTTCGCCGCCGTTCCCGACGACGGTCGGCCTGAGCCACTCCGGGACCGGCTGTGAGGCCGTCACTGACGGCCTCGTCGACATCGGCAACTCCTCCGGGCCGATCACGGCGGAGCTCGACTGGACCGAGGAGAAGGCCCAGAACACAGTCGTCGACAACGTTGTCGGTCGCGATGGCCAGCCGGTCGTCGTCAGCTCCGACGTCTCCGACGCCGGCGTCGCGCAGCTGACCGGCGAGGAGATCCGCGGCATCTACCAGAACGAGATCACCAACTGGAACGAGATCGACGGGGTCGACTACGATCAGGAGATCTACGCTATCGGCCGCGCCGAGGGCTCCGGGACGGACACCTCGTTCCGCCTGAACATGCTCGGCGCCGCCGACGCCTCGATGTCGGGCGTCGACACGCGGTTCGGGCAGAACCAGCAGGTCGCGCAGGCCGTCTCCCAGAACGAGGGCGCCATCGCGTACATGGCGCTCGCGTTCACCAGCGAAACGGTCATCCCGATCTCCATCGAGTTCGACGGCACGCTGTACGAGACCAGCCGCGACGCGGAGAACACCATCTTCGACAGCGAGTACCCGCTCAACCGCGACCTCCACATGTACACGCTCATCGAGGAGAACAACCCCGAAGCCGGCGGCTACGATCGGCGCGAGGCGGCGTTCGTCAATATGTTCCTCAACGAGTTCGGACAGAGCGTCTTCGTCGAGGGGAACAACTACATCCCGCTCCCGACGAGCGACCTCCAGTCGATGAAAGACAAGGTCTCGTCCGTCGCCACGGAGGATCTCATCTCGCCGTAGTCCGACGACCGACGGTCGATCGACCCGAGACGAGCGTCGTCTCGGCCGACTGACCCCCCCGCGACCGCCCGTCTCTCCGCGGCCGCCGGCGCTCACGGTACGGACGAACATGGCTTCTACGACACACAACACGCGAATGCTCTCGATAACAGACAGATGCCAACGGTAACAGACGCGCTCGGCGGGCGACTGACCGACGCGCTCGGCGCGCAGCGCAGACGAGTCAGGGAGTTCGTCGACGAGACCGAACCCCCCGCGCTGGCGATCATCTCCGCGATGACGCTGTCGCTCTTGGCCACCCTCGTCGGGTTCCTCGCCGTCTCCGACCTCACCATCGTTCCCTTCGTCGTCTTCCTCACGGCGGCGGGGATCGGCTGGTTCCGGTACCAGGAGGAGACCGCGTACACGATCGCGCTGATGATGACGGTGTCGACGATCCTCATCCTCGGACTGATCATCGTCTTCATCTTCCGCGAGTCCGTCCCGGTGATCCGATACGAGAGCGCGACGGCGTTCGGGATCACGGTCCCCGGCCTGCGGATGTTCATCCAGCCGAACTGGGACGCCGTCTCGCCGCCCATCCGGTACTCGATGGTGCCGATGATCCACGGGACGGTGATGGTGACGCTGATCGCCTCCGCGGTCGCCGCGCCCCTCGGTGTTTCCGCGGCGCTCTTCCTCTCGGAGATCGCCCCCGCGACCGTCCGCGAGGTCGTCAAGCCCGGCGTCGAGATCCTCGCCGGCATCCCCTCGATCGTCTACGGGTTCATCGGGTTCACCGTGCTGGGCCCGTGGGCCTCCGACCAGTTCCAGACGACGGGGCAGGGGTCGTACCTGTTCGTCGGCATCGTCGTCGGGCTGATGGCGCTCCCGACCGTCGTCTCCGTGGCCGAAGACGCGCTGAGCAGCGTCCCGGAGTCGATGAAGAGCGGCTCGCTGGCGATGGGAACGACCGACTGGCAGACGATGACCTCGATCACGCTGCCGGCCGCGTTCTCCGGCGTCTCCGCGGCGGTCCTGCTCGGTGTCGGCCGCGCCATCGGCGAGACGATGGCCGCCACGGTGATGCTCCGCGGCGTGCCTCGCCTCACGGAGCCACTCGTCAACGTCTTCTACGGGCAGGAGACGCTGACGTCGATCATCGCGCGGAACTACGGCGAGGCCGACGGCCTCCAGATGGACGCCTTGTTCGTCGCGGGCGTGATCTTGTTCGTCACCGTCCTCGTCATCTCCATCGGCGCGCAGTACATCGAATGGAGAATGCACAAGCGGCTCGGGGGTGAGGTCTGATGGCGGACGCGAGCCAGACGGACGCCAGGCTCGTCGAGTCGGAGACCACGGAGACGGACGCCGTCGCGGGCGTTGCCGTCGGGCTCTCGGCGGTCCTGTTCGCGCTCGCCGTCGCTGCGCTGTTCGAGCGCGTCAGCCTCACCGGCTCGCTGTTCGGGATTCGGACCGTGACGCTGCTCGGCGGGCTCCTGACCGCGCTCGGCGTCGCGGTGGTCGCCTTCGGCGCCGGCTCCCGTCTGGGCTACGTCGAGACCGACCCCGACCCGAGCGCCGGGCTCGTCGCCGGCTTCGGCGCTGCCGTTCCGTGGGTCGTCGTCGGCGGGAGCGTCGCGAGCCAGACGCTCGGTCTCGGCACGACGGTCGGCGTCCTCGCCGGGACGGCCGTCGGCGGCGGCGCGTTCGCGCTCACGGTCCTCCCCCGCGAGGACGTGGGGTCGACGCTCCCGCTCGGGAGCCTCCTCGCGCTGACGGGGCTCGTGTTCCTCACCGGCGTCATCGGCCCGACGTGGGTGTGGGAGCTGGACTGGGCCCAGCAGGCGGCCCTCACCGCGGAGTTCCTCATCCCCGCGGCGACGCTGTTCAGCGCGCTGTACGGCGGCTGGGCCTCGGCGAAGGCGTACGGTGGCTTCGGCGCCCGCGGTCGGCACATGGGCGCGTACGTCCTCGTGTACCTGAACGCGCTCTCGATCGTCGCTTTCCTGTTCGTCCTCGTCGCCTTGGTGGTCGTCCAGGGGGTCCCCGGGCTGTTGAACGGCGTCGAGATCGGCCTCGGCACCGGGCCGCAGACGACGGTCCTCGGCGTCTCGGTCACGCTGCCGGTGTCCGTCCCGTTCGTGATGAACGGCGTCGCCCTCTTCAACGACTTCCAGGGCGTGTTGCCCGCCATCGTCGGCACGGTCTGGCTCGTCCTCGGCGCCGTCGTGCTGGCGGTCCCGCTGGGCGTCGGCGCGGCGCTCTTCCTCACCGAGTACGCGGACCGCGGTCGGTTCACCCAGGTCGTCGAGATCGCGACAAACGGGCTGTGGAGCACCCCCAGCATCGTCTTCGGGCTGTTCGGCTTCGCCTTCCTCATCCCGCGGTTCGGCAACGGGAAGTCGCTGCTCTCCGGGATGATCACGCTCGGGTTCATGCTCCTCCCGCTCGTGGTGATCACCTCCCGGGAGGCGATGCTCTCCGTCCCCGACGAGTACCGCGACGCGAGCGCCGCGCTTGGGGTGTCGAAGTGGCAGACGATCCGGAGCGTCGTCCTTCCGGCGGCGCTGCCCGGCGTCGTCACCGGCGTCATCCTCGGCGTCGGTCGGATCGCCGGCGAGACGGCGCCGATCCTGCTGACGATGGCCGGCGGGACGTTCGTTCCCGGCTCGCAGACGGTCGACGTCCTCGGGAGCTTCCAGTTCACGTCCGCGCCGCCGTTCGTCGCCAATCCGGCCCTGCTGGAGGCAACCTCAGCGCTGCCGTACCAGCTGTACGCTCTGATTTCCGCCGGCGTGGGTGCCAGCAGCAACGTCGGCAACGCGGACGAGTTCCGCTGGGCGACGGCGCTGGTGTTGCTCGTCGTCGTCCTCTCATTCTACGCGATCGGCATCGCGACGCGCTACTACTTCCGGCGACGGCTCACACACAGCTGAATCCGATGAGCGAGAACACCACCCAACAGACCCCGCTCTTCAGTAGACTGGCGGAACCAGGAGCATTAGTGCCTCTGGCCCGGCAAAAGCGGGTATGTATGAAGACCGTCTTGCCTTCGGCCAGAGGCTATCGGAACTTGCGGAACTTGGGGTAATAGAATTTCGGGCCGAGCCGCTCGACGCCATCGTCGAGCGGCGTCTCAAGACGATCTGGGAAGAACGCTCCTGTCCACACTGC
>NZ_NEWI01000310.1:0-1869 GCF_002135005.1 Halorubrum sp. SD612
CGGCGGGCGGCTGGCGTCCCGGCGCTGGCGACGCCGACGCGCGGGTGCTCGTCGTCGACAACTACGACTCGTTCGCGTACAACCTCGTCCAGTACGTCGGCGAGGTCGCCGGCGCGGTGACGGTGCGCCGCAACGACGCGGTCGACCTCGCGGGGATCCGCGCGCTCGACCCGGACGGCGTCGTCGTCTCGCCCGGGCCGGGAACCCCGGCTGAGGCGGGCGTCTCGACGGCCGTCTTCGCGCTCGACCGCCCGGTGTTCGGCGTCTGTCTCGGCCACCAGGCGCTGTGCGCGAGCCGGGGGAGTCGGGTCGGCCACGCGCCGGAGGTCGTCCACGGGAAGCCCTCGACGATAACCCACGACAGCGAGGGCGTCTTCGCCGGCCTCCCCGACCGGCTCCGCGTCGGGCGGTACCACTCGCTCTCCGTCGAGCGCGAGGCCCTCCCGGACGAGCTGGTCGAGACCGCGCGAACCGACGAGGAGCGCGAGGTCATGATGGGCGTGCGCCACCGCGAGAAGCCGCACCTCGGCGTCCAGTTCCACCCCGAGAGCATCCTCACGCCGCGCGGGAAGCGCATGGTCCGGAACTTCGTAGAGGTGTGCGAAGAGCATGAGTGACGACACCGACCGCTCGGCGGCGACCGGCGACGGCGAGCGACTGTACCACGTCGACGGCGACCTCGTCCCGGCCGCGGAGGCGACCGTCTCGGTGGAGGACCGCGGGTTCGCCTACGGGGACGCCGCCTTCGAGACGATGCGCGCGTACGGCGGCGACGTCTTCCGGTGGGACGCGCACGCTGCCCGGCTCGCCGACACCTGCGAGACGCTGAAGCTCGACCACGGGATCACCGACGCGGAGCTGAAACGCCGCGTCGACGAGACGCTCGCCGCGAACGACCTCGCGGACGCCTACGTCAGGCTCTCGATCACGCGCGGGACGCAGCCCGGCACGCTCGACCCGCGGCCCGAGGTCGACCCGACCGTGGTCGTCATCGCGAAGCCGCTCCCCCGGGGCGGCGTCGGGAGCGATCCGGTCCACGGCGGGCCCGCCGCGCTCCAGACGACCAAGACGCGCAAGCCCGCGAGCCGCGCGCTCCCGGCCGCGGCGAAGACGCACAACTACCTCAACGGAATCTTGGCCCGGCTCGAACTTCGCGTCACCGGCGCGGACGAGGCGCTCATGCTCGACCCCGACGGCAACGTCGCGGAGGGCGCGACCGCGAACCTCTTCTTCGCCGACGGGACAGCGCTCAAGACGCCCTCGCTGGACGGACCGATCCTGCCCGGTGTCACCCGGACGACGGTGATCGAACTCGCGGAGTCGGAGGGGATCCCGGTCGAGGAGGGGACGTACGCGCCGGACGCGGTCCGCGAAGCCGACGAGGCATTCCTCACGAACTCCACGTGGGAGGTCCGCCCCGTGGCGACCGTCGACGGCATCGCGGTCGACGGCGACGGCGAGGGGGTCGCCGGCCCGCTCACGACGCTCCTCTCGCGGCTGTTCGACCGGCGCGTCGAAGAGCGGTACTACGACGGTGAGCGGCTGTGACGGGCGGCGGCCGGGGAACGCGCAACGTTCAAGCCGGTCGCCGGCCTCCCACGGACATGGACGAGAGCCGCCGGATCGCCGGCGTCGAGGAGGTCCCGGAGGAGAGCACGCTGCTCGCGACGCTGCGCCCTGTCGACTCCGAGGCGGTCGACGAGGGCGAGGGCGACCTCGGCGAAGGCGAGGACGGCGCGCCGGAGGTCGAGGCGGTCCTCACCCGGGCCGCGGGCGAGGTACGCGCGTTCCGGAACTACTGCCAGCACTGGACGGACGTGCGCCTCGACAAGGACGACGGGGCCTTCGTGCGCAACGGCGAGGTGTTCT
>NZ_NEWI01000311.1:0-1863 GCF_002135005.1 Halorubrum sp. SD612
GGGAGGGGTACTGCTCCGGCAACAACATCCCGGAGTACGCCCGCGAGCTCCACGCGGAGGACCCGGTCGACACGAGCCTCCCGATCGAGGACCCGGACTTCTCCGCGGTCGACGTGTTCGAGGCGGCCGGCGAGGACACCTTCGCCGACCACGTGATCGACCAGGTCGCCCACTGGAACGCCATGGGGATCGCCAACGTCATCCACGCGTACGCCCCGCTCGTCGTGAGCGTCGGCGGCGCGGTCGCGCTCAACAACCCCGACCGCGTCCTCGACCCGATCCGCGAGAAGCTCCCGGAGATGGTGTTCATCAACGTCCCCGAGGTGCGGCTCACCGACCTCGGCGACGACGTCGTGGTGAAAGGCGCCCTCGCGAGCGCGCTGACGGGCGGCACCGGCGACCGCTCGCGGGTCGAGAACGCGCCCTGACGGAAGGCCGAAACGAGACCGTTTCTGGCCCTACTGCTCGAACTCGTCGAGCTCCGGCTTAACGTCCGCGCCCACCGCGTCGCGCGTGTCGAGGTACGCGTCGCGGTACCGCCAGATCTTCCTGAGGAGGACGTACCCGAACGCGCCCTGGAAGACGACGACGAAGCCGAACAGCGCGAGGATCTGTGGGACGCCGAACAGCCCCGAGGCGATCCCGGTCACCGGGCCGACGAGCGTGTTGTATAGCGCGTGGATCGCCGCCGCGAGGACGAGTCCCTTGACGATGATCGGCCCGCGGTTCTCGGGGTTGAACTTCGCGAGCCCGAGGTAGTACCCCGCGAACGCCGAGTAGACGACGTGTCCCGGTCCCGCGAGCGCGCGGAGGGCCGCGATGCCGTCACCCGCTCCGAGCGCCGCGACGCTGAGCGTCAGTTCCGCCATGTCGACGTTCTGCGCGATGTACACGAAGTTCTCGATGACGACGAAGCCGAGCCCCGCGATGGCGCCGTAGACGGCGCCGTCGATGACGGCGTCGAAGCGGTCGTCGGTGTACGCGTACAGCCGCACCGCGAGCAGCTTCACCGACTCCTCTATCGGGCCGACGACGACGAAAAAGAAGAGGACGAGCCCGAGGAAGCCCAGCTGCCCGAAGTACGGCTGGAGGACGCTGTTGAGTATCGCCGCGAACGTCGCGGTGAGGATCGAGAGCAGGAACGTGGCGACGAGCAGCGACAGCGGCTCGGCCGTCGTGACGTCGGAGCGGTACACGTACGCGGCCAGCCCGAGCGCGGGAACGGCGGAGAGGCCGAGGAGCATCGCGATGCCCAAGTTGAAGATGAGACCCAGTCCGAACGAGCCGAGGATCGCGAGGAGCCCGACGAAGGCGACGAAGACGACGCCCGCCTTCGCCGAACGGGTGAGGAGCCAGTACAGCGCGACGGAGAGGCCGTCGAGCGAGGTCCGCTCCTCCCACGTCGCGACGTCGTAGAGGTCGCGGTCGTCGTCGGCCCGGGACGCGATCGGGTCCTCTTCTGATGGCATGCGAGTCGGTTGCCCCCACGGCGACTTAACCGTCGGTGTCGGCGGAAAGCTCGCGACGCGGAACCGGTCGGAACCGGGAACGCGCGGCCCCGTCCGGCGCGGCGGAACGTCCCGGCCGACAGGATTGAAACGGCGGCGCCCGAAGGGCGGGTATGCACTTCGATCCACGGGTCCAGCGCGCCCTTCGCGAGGCCGGACTGGACGCGGACGCCGTCGCCGAGGCCTCGGACCGCGTCGCCGAACTCGTCGCGCGGGACGCCGACCGGCTCCGGGCGTTCTTCAACGCGGACGGTCCCTACTACTCGGACATGGAGATGGCTCACAGCGCGTCGGAGACGCAGGAGCACCCGACCGCCGACGCGCTGTGAGCCATCTCCATGTCCGAGTAGTAGGG
>NZ_NEWI01000312.1:0-1857 GCF_002135005.1 Halorubrum sp. SD612
GTGTGCGGGGGAGCTGTCGTGCGTCACTCGCTGGCAGGACGGGCGTGGCCTCTACGCTGTCGGCCGGGTCGTGATCGACGACGGCTACGCGGACGAACCGGTCCCGGAGCTGTATCGTCCCGCCTGCTACCTCCGCGAGCTCCACCCGGCGCACGACGTGGTAGCGGCGGGGCCGGAGCCCGGGAGGCGCCGCAAGATCGCCGGCAACGCGCAGTACCGCAAGCGGGAGGCGGTGATCCAGCACGGGTCGCTGACGTTCTCGGTCGACGCGGAGCGACACCTCGGCGCCTTCGCCGACCCGCCGGTGGCGCCCGAGGAGTTCCGCGACCGCGTCGTCGGGATGGACGAGCTGGCAGACGTCGACCGCGCGGACGCGGTGGCGGCCGTCGAGGCGGCGCTCGCCGACTGGGCGGGAGCGGCGCCCGACGCGACCGTGGCCCTCGACGGGTCGTGGGCGGACGCCGAGCTGGAGCGGGCCGAGGAACTCGTCGCGGAGAAGTACCGGGACGAGGCGTGGGTCCGGACCCGACCCGGGAGCGGCGGCGCGTAGGCTGTCAGAGGGCGTCGTGGCGGATCCGCCCGGTTCCGAAGGGGCTTTTTCGACCGCCCTCCAGTGTCCGGTATGAGTCTCAAGGTCGGCGCGCACGTCTCCATCGCCGGCGGCGTGGACAACGCCGTGGAGAATCAGGTCGAGGTCGGCGGCAACTGCGGACAGATCTTCACCCACTCGCCGCAGGTGTGGCAGGACCCGAACATCGGCGACGAGGAGGCCGAGCGGTTCCGCGAGGGGACCGACCGCGACCTGGAGGGACCGTGGGTGATCCACACCTCCTACCTCGTGAACCTCTGTACGCCGAAGGAGGGGCTCCGCGAGAAGTCGCTCGACTCGATGCAAAAGGAGGTCGACGCGGCCGACAAGCTGGGGATCCCGTACGTCAACGTCCACCTCGGCGCCCGTGATCGACGACCTCGACGTGCCCGACGGCGTCACGGTCCTGATCGAGAGCGACGCGGGCGCGGGGACGAAGCTCGGCGGCGAGTTCGAACACCTCGCGGGGATCATCGACCGCACGGAGACCGACATCGACGTCTGCGTCGACACGGCCCACGCGTTCGCGGCGGGCTACGACCTCTCGACGCCCGAGGCGGTCGACCAGACGGTCGGGGAGTTCGACGACGTGGTCGGGCTAGAGCACCTGGAGTACGTCCACCTCAACGACTCGAAACACGAGTGCGGCACCAACAAGGACGAGCACGCCCACATCGGCGAGGGACACATCGGCGAGGCGGGGATGGAGCGGTTCCTCAACCACTCCGACCTGACGGACGTGCCGCTCGCCTTGGAGACGCCGACGGAGGACGGGAAGAGCTTCGCGTGGAACATCGACCGGGTACGCGAACTGCGTCACGACTGAGGCGTCCTCGTTTCTCCCGTCGGCGGTCGCTCGTCCTCCCCGGGCACGCCGTCCGTCCGACGCGGATTTAAGTAACCCCGCTAGTGATCCACGGATATGCCCACCACGAAGGCGCTGCTGTTCGGACGCCGCCGCGACCGCGCGGTCGGGCTGGTGGTCGGGTTCGCCGGCGCGGTGACGCTCGCGCTCGTCGCCGCGTTCGTCGCCGAGTCGGCCGGCGCCGCGACCGCGACGGCGCTGACCGACCGGGTTCTCCCGGTTCTGGTGTTCTACGCTCCCGGTCCACTGGCCGCGGCCGGGGCGTACGCGCGCTGCGGCGGGCCGGCGTGTCTGGCGGTCGGCGTCGTGCCGGCGGTCGTGCTCGGGGGGTTCGTCCTCCTCGGGACGGTCGTCGGCGTCCCCGGCGTCAACGGCGGGAGCCCGGCGATCGGCGACGTGACGG
>NZ_NEWI01000313.1:0-1854 GCF_002135005.1 Halorubrum sp. SD612
CACCACCCTCGTCGCCGAGCTGTTCGGGCAGGGGAACGTCGCCGCGCTCGACGAGACGGGCGAGGTGATCGGGGCGCTGTCGACGGTGCGACTGAAGTCCCGCACCGTCGCGCCCGGCTCGCAGTACGAGTACCCGGCCTCCCGCCTCAACCCGCTGGACGTGAGCCGCGGCGCGTTCGACCGCCACATGCGCGAGTCGGACAGCGACGTGGTGCGCACGCTCGCCACGCAGCTCAACCTCGGCGGCCTGTACGCCGAGGAGGTGTGTACCCGGGCCGGCGTGCCGAAGGAGACGCCGATCGGCGAGGCGACCGACGACCAGCTCGGCGCGCTCCACGACGCCCTCGCCCGGATCGACGAGCGGCTCCGGTCGGGCGACGTCGACCCGCGCGTGTACGAAGAGGAGCTGTCCGGCGACGAGGCGGACGACCGCGAGCCGCGCGTCGTCGACGTGACGCCGTTCCCGCTCGCGGAGCACGAGGGCCTGCCGAGCGTCGGCTTCGACTCGTTTAACGCCGCCGTCGACGAGTACTTCTACCGGCTCGCGAACGAGGAGACCGACGACGGCGAGGCGCCGGCGGACGCGAGCGCCTCGCGGCCCGATTTCGAGGGGGAGATCGCCAAACAGGAGCGGATCATCGAACAGCAGCGGGGGGCGATCGAGGGGTTCGAGGAGCAGGCGCAGGCGGAACGGGAGCGAGCCGAACTCCTGTACGCGAACTACGACCTCGTCGACGAGGTGCTCTCGACCGTGCGCGAGGCCCGCGAGGACGAGGTGCCGTGGGACGAGATCGAGGAGACCCTCGACGCCGGCGCGGCGCGCGGCATCGAAGCCGCGGAGGCCGTCGTCGACGTCGACGGCGGCGAGGGAACGGTGACGGTCGAACTCGACGAGGAGGGCGGCGACGCCGAGGGAGACGGCGGTGGAACGACCCGGGTCGAGCTCGACGCGGGCGAGGGCGTCGAGGTCAACGCCGACCGCCTCTATCAGGAGGCGAAGCGCGTCGAGGAGAAGAAGGAAGGGGCGATGGCCGCGATCGAGTCCACCCGCGAGGAGCTGGAGGCGGTCAAAGCGCGGAAGGCCGAGTGGGAGGAGCAGCAGGCCGACGACGGGGGCGGTGGCGACGGCGGCGACGGCGAGGGCGACGACGAGGAGTACGAGACCGACTGGCTCTCGCGCTCCTCGATCCCGATCCGGAGCCCCGACGACTGGTTCGAGCGGTTCCGCTGGTTCCACACGTCGACCGGCTACCTCGTCATCGGCGGCCGCAACGCCGACCAGAACGAGGAGCTGGTGAAAAAATACATGAGCAAACACGACCGGTTCTTCCACACGCAGGCCCACGGGGGACCGGTGACGATCCTGAAGGCCTCCGGTCCCTCCGAGTCGGCCGATCCGGTCGACTTCTCCGAGGAGACGCTGCGCGAGGCGGCGCAGTTCGCGGTCTCCTACTCGTCGGACTGGAAGGACGGCCGCGGGGCGGGCGACGCGTACATGGTCGAGCCCGATCAGGTGTCCAAGACGCCCGAGAGCGGCGAGTACATCGAGAAGGGGAGCTTCGTGATCCGCGGCGACCGCACCTACTTCGAGGACGTCCCCTGCCGGATCGCCGTCGGCGTCCAGTGCGAGCCGGTCACCCGCGCGATCGGCGGCCCTCCCTCGGCGATTGTCGACCGCGCGGCCGCGCACGTCACCTTCGAGCCGGGGATGTACGCGCAGAACGACGCCGCGATGATGGCGTACCGTAACCTGAAAGAGCGGTTCGCGGACCAGTCGTTCGTGCGGAAGGTCGCCAGCGCGGACCAGCTCCAGGAGTTCCTGCCGCCGGGTGGGTCGGACATCGTAGACTGAGG
>NZ_NEWI01000314.1:0-1853 GCF_002135005.1 Halorubrum sp. SD612
ACGCCGAACTCGTCGAGTCCGACTGGCGACCCATCGAGCTCCGGACCGGCGTCCACTTCGGCAACGCGATCAACTTCGACGACGGGAGCCAGCGCGAGGTCCCCGTCGAGCGCGGCGAGGACCAGACGGCCGAACTGGTCGGCGACGCCTTGGACACCGAGGAGGACGGCCAGGGGGGCTCCTCGCTCGTCTTCGTCAACTCGCGGCGCAACGCCGAGTCGTCGGCCCGGAAGCTCGGCGAGGTCACCGCCCCCAGACTCACCGGCGAGGAGCGCGACCGCCTCCGCGAGCTGGCCGAGGAGATCCGCGGCGTCTCCGACACCGACACCTCCGAGGACCTCGCGGACGCGGTCGAGCAGGGGTCGGCGTTCCACCACGCCGGCCTCGCGAGCGAGCACCGGAGCCTGATCGAGGACGCGTTCCGCGACCGCCTGATCAAGTGCGTCTCCGCGACGCCGACGCTCGCCGCCGGCGTCAACACCCCCGCGCGCCGAGTGATCGTCCGCGACTGGCGCCGCTACGACGGGGAGTTCGGCGGCATGAAACCGCTCGACGTCCTCGAAGTACACCAGATGTGCGGGCGCGCGGGGCGTCCCGGACTCGACCCGTACGGCGAGGCGGTGCTGCTCGCGAACAGCGCCGACACCCGCGAGGAGCTGTTCGAGCGGTACGTCTGGGCCGACGCCGAGCCGGTCCGCTCGAAGCTGGCGGCCGAGCCCGCCCTCCGGACGCACGTCCTCGCGACGGTCGCGTCCGGCTTCGCCGCCACCCGAGACGGGCTGCTCTCCTTCCTCGATAACACTCTCTACGCGACCCAGACCGACGACGAGGGCCGCCTCGCCGCGGTCACGGACACCGTCCTCGACTACCTCGAAGTCAACGGGTTCGTCGAGCGCGACCGCGACGGCGGGAGCGAGGGACTCGCCGCGACGGGGATCGGCCACACCGTCTCCCGGCTCTACCTCGACCCGATGAGCGCGGCCGAGATACTCGACGGGCTCCGGACCGTGGCAGACGGCGCGGACGACGAGGGCGCCGAGAGCGGCGACTTCGTCCCCGCCGACGGCGCCGCCCCGGACCCCGGCGCCGACGCGGACGACCCCGGCTTCACGACGTACACGCGGGCGGACGACGAGGCGAGCGCCGAGACCGCCGACGCCGCCGAGGCGGCGGACTCGACCGACTCGGACGCCCCCGCGGTCACCCCGCTCGGGCTCTATCACCTCGTCAGCCGGACGCCGGACACCTACGAGCTGTACCTCAAGTCCGGCGACCGCGAGGAGTACACCGAGGTCTGCTACGAGCGCGAGGCGGAGTTCCTCGGCGACGTGCCCTCCGAGTACGAG
Organism: Halorubrum sp. SD612; assembly: GCF_002135005.1. Classification (NCBI taxonomy): domain Archaea; kingdom Methanobacteriati; phylum Methanobacteriota; class Halobacteria; order Halobacteriales; family Haloferacaceae; genus Halorubrum; species Halorubrum sp. SD612. The sequence continues at coordinate 1,347 of NZ_NEWI01000314.1, forward strand.
GACGTGCGCTTCGAGGACTGGCTCGCCGCGCTGAAGACCGGCCGCCTCTTGGAAGACTGGGCGAACGAGGTGGACGAGGACCGGATCGCGGAGCGGTACGGCGTCGGCCCGGGCGACATCCGCGGCAAGGTCGACACCGCCGAGTGGCTCCTCCGGGCGGCGGAGACGCTCGCGCGCGACGTAGAGGGGATCGACGGCGACGTCGTAGTCCAAGTGCGCGAGGCCCGCAAACGGCTGGAGTACGGGGTCCGCGAGGAGCTGCTCGACCTCGCGGGCGTCCGCAACGTCGGCCGCAAGCGCGCCCGCCGCCTCTACGAGGCGGGCGTCGAGAGCCGCGCCGACCTCCGCGAGGCGGACAAGGCGGTCGTGCTGGGCGCGCTCCGCGGCCGCGAGCGCACCGCCGAGCGGGTTCTGGAGAAACGTTCTACGACTCCCATCTGACGCTGCCGACCGAGAGGCTCGCTAAGAACTATGGGGGCGGGCGAACCATAACAGAAAACAACTAGA
>NZ_NEWI01000315.1:0-1850 GCF_002135005.1 Halorubrum sp. SD612
GCGACATCGACGCCGCCATCGACTCCGGCGTCGAGATGGTCCACGTGTTCGTCTCCACCAGCGACGTTCAGCTGGAGGACTCGATGCACGCGACCCGCGAGGAGGCGAAGGGGCGCGCGGTCGACGCCGTCGAGCAGGTGAAAGACGCCGGCGTCGAGTGTATGTTCTCGCCGATGGACGCCACCCGGACGGACCCGGACTACCTGATCGACATCGTCGAGGCCGTCTCCGAGGCCGGCACCGACTGGATCAACATCCCCGACACCTGCGGCGTCGGGATGCCGACCAGCTTCGGGGAGACGGTCAACGCCGTCGTGGAGGCGACCGACGCCCGCGTCGACGTCCACACCCACGACGACTTCGGCATGGCCGCGGCCAACGCGGTCACCGGTTTCGAGAACGGCGCGGAGCAGGCGCAGGTGTCGGTCAACGGGATCGGCGAGCGCGCCGGCAACGCCGCCTACGAGGAGGTCGTCATGGCCGTCGAGTCGGTGTACGGCGTCGACACCGGCATCGACACGACCCAGATAACCAAGCTGGCCCGGATCGTCGAGGAGGCCTCGGACATCCCGGTGCCCGCGAACAAGCCCGTCACCGGGCGGAACGCGTTCGCCCACGAGTCGGGCATCCACGCCGCGGGCGTCATCGAGAACGCCGACACGTTCGAGACCGGCGTGATGACGCCCGAGATGGTGGGCGCCGAGCGCGAGTTCGTGCTGGGCAAACACACCGGAACCCACAGCGTGCGCAAGCACCTGGTGGAGGCCGGCTTCGACCCGACGGACTCCGAGGTCCGGTCGATCACCAAGCGGGTCAAGGAGTACGGCTCCGGCAAGCGGCAGGTGACCGCGGGCGACGTCGAGCGGTTCGCCGAGGAGGCGGACGTCACGCGCGAGGAGGAGGTCCGGGTCTGATGGCCTCCTCGCCGACCGGAGCGCCCTCCGAGCCACCGCGAGGGCGGTCCCGGGAACGGTCCGAACGCCGTCCGGTTCCGGACTCCCGACAGGAATTTATACCCCGGCCGCGTTGCTCAGAGCGAGATGCGACGGCGCACCACGGCCGCGGAGCCCGCGAGCGCTCCCGGAGCCGTCGCGCCGATCATTGTAGGGGTATAACCCCCTACACTACCCCTTCCTCACCGACGCGACGCACCGCCGAACGCCGGCGGCCGGGCCCTTTCCGCGGGGAGATCCGCTCCCGAAACCGGAACCGCGAGCCCGCCCGTCCCGCGTTCGCAGCGACCGACACGACAACCCGCCAGATGCCACACCGCACACCACCACGACAATGAGCGACACAGCAGCACAGCCGCGATCCGACGCGGACGAGTCGGACGAGGCCCCGGCCGACGCGGCCGCGACCGACGAACCCACCGACCCGGACGAGGAGGCGTCCGCCGGGCCCGTCTCGACGGGCGCCGAGTCGGTCGTCGCCGCCCTCGAGGCCGCGGGCGCGAAGACCGCCTTCGGCGTTCAGGGCGGCGCGATCATGCCAGTCTACGACGCCTTATACGACTCCTCGATCCGGCACGTGACGATGGCCCACGAGCAGGGCGCCGCCCACGCCGCGGACGCGTACGGCGTCGTCGCCGGCGAGCCGGGCCTCTGTATGGCCACCTCCGGCCCGGGCGCGACGAACCTCGTCACCGGCATCGCCGACGCCGACATGGACTCGGACGCGATGTTGGCGCTGACCGGACAGGTCCCGACCGAGTTCGTCGGCAACGACGCGTTCCAGGCGACCGAACCGGTCGGCGTCACCCGCCCCATCCCGAAGCACAACTACTTCGCGGGCCGCCCGGACACCGTCGGCGACCCCCGCGGCCAGGCGGTCGAGCCGGCCCGCCCCCG
>NZ_NEWI01000316.1:0-1835 GCF_002135005.1 Halorubrum sp. SD612
GCGATCGGCGCGAGCAGCCGGATCACCTCGTCGAGGACCGTCGCGAGCGTGGCGTACGCGCCGCGCTTCGAGGGGGAGTCGGTCTCCTCCCACATGCGGTCGCGGACGGCCTTCACGTAGAACCGCGAGACGTCCTGCGTGACGAACTCGATGACGGCGTTGACGGCGTCGCTGACGCGGTAGTCGTCCCACGCGTCGGCGACCTCCGTCTCCACGGACTGGAGCCGGGAGAGCACCCACTCGTCGACGAGTTCGAGGTCGCCGTCCGAGAGGTCGGCGTCGGCCGGGTCGTAGCCGTCGAGCTCCATGTACTCGAGGGGGAACCGGAACACGTTCCAGAGGATGTTGAGCTTGCCCTGGATCTCGCCGAGCCCGTCCCACTCGAACGCGAGGTCGACGCCCTGCTGGTCGTGGCTGAGCAGGTAGGTGCGGAGCGGGTCGCGGCCGGCGCGCTCGATGGCCTCCTCCGGCGTGACGATGTTGCCGACCGACTTCGACATCTTTCGGCCGTCCTCGTCGTTGGCGAAGCCGTGCATCAGCACCTCCTCGTAGGGGATCTGATCGACCGCGGCCGTCCCCATACCGAGCTGCGACCAGAACCAGCCGCGGGTCTGGTCGTGCGCCTCGATGATGAGGTCGGCGGGCCACAGCTCCTCGTGGGCGGTCTCGTCGCTCGGGTAGCCGAGCGTGCCCCACGAGGCGACCGAGGAGTCGAGCCACACGTCGAACACGTCTTCGACGCGGCGGTAGGTCGTCCCGTCCTCGACGATCGTGAGGCCGTCGACGGCGGGGCGGTGGAGGTCGATCGAGTCGGGATCGATATCCTCCTCGACGCGGTCGGCGAGCTCCTCGCGGGTGCCGACCACGATCATGTCCTCGTCGAGGTTCCCCGGCTCGGCGTCCTCCGGGACCCAGATCGGGATCGGGACGCCCCAGTAGCGCTGGCGCGAGACGTTCCAGTCGGGCGCGTCCTCGATGAAGTCGCGGAACCGGTTGTCCCGGGCCCAGTCGGGGTGCCACTCCGACTCCTCCATGTTGTCGAGGAGGTCGTCTTTCACGTCCGTGATCGAGATGAACCACTGGTCGGTGACCAGCTGGATGATCCCGGTGTCACAGCGCCAGCAGTGGCCGTAGCTGTGGTCGACGGTGCCGTGCGCGAGCATGTGGCCGTCGGCGACGAGGTCCTCGATGATGTCGTCGTTCGCGTCGCGCACGAACTGGCCGGCGTACTCGCCCGCCGCCGCCTCGAACTCGCCGTTCGGACCGACAGGACAGTGGATGTCGAGCCCGAGTTCGGTGCCGCGGTGGAAGTCCTCTTCACCGTGGCCCGGCGCGGAGTGGACCAGGCCGGTGCGGTCGGCCTCCACGTAGTCGGCCGCGTACACCTGTCCGGCGCCCTCGAACTCGGGGTAGTCGGGGACGTGGTCGGCGAGCGGGTGGTCGTACGCCCAGCCGACGAGTTCGTCGCCGGTCAGCTCCGCCTCGACCGCGTACTCCTCGTAGCGGCCCTCCCCGAGCACATCCTCGACGCACTCGGCGGCGACGTAGAGGAGCTCCTCCTCGCCGTCCTTCTCCGCGCGGACCGCGTTGTAGGTGAGGTCCTCGTCGACGGCGACGAAGGTGTTCGCGGGGATGGTCCACGGCGTCGTCGTCCAGATGACGAGGCTCCCCTCGCGGTCGGCGAGCGGGAACTTCACGTAGATGGAGGGGTCCTCGACGTCCTCGTACTCGACCTCGTTGTTGGCGAGCCCGGTCTCGCAGCGCGGGCACTGCGAGATGGACCGCTTCCCCTGCTCGACGAGCCCGTTGTCGGCGACCTCGGAGAACGCCCACCA
>NZ_NEWI01000317.1:0-1826 GCF_002135005.1 Halorubrum sp. SD612
ACCTCGCTGGTCGCGGCTGCGACAGGGGGAGGATCGTCTCGTACCTCGGCGTCCGGGGGCCGAGCCGCAAGGAGATCGGGAGCGTCCTCGGCAGCTGGGTCGGGATCCTGGTCCTGATCCTCGTGGTCTCGACGAGCGTCCAGCTGCTCGGGACGGAGACGGCCGCGAACCAGAGCGCCGAGCTGGCGATGGGGAACCCGGCGATCATCCCGCTTTTCATCGCGGCCTCGTTCCTCGTCATCGGCCCCTGCGAGGAGATCCTCTACCGCGGCGTCGTCCAGGGGCGGCTCCGCGAGTCGCTGCCGGCGGCCCCGTCGATCGTGCTCTCGGCCGCGATCTTCGCGGTCATCCACGTGATGGCGCTGACCGGGGGGCTCTCCGCGCGGCTCACGACCGTCGGGATCCTCTTCGTGCCGAGCCTCGTGTTCGGCGCGGTGTACGAGTACACCGAAAACCTCGTCGTCCCCGCGCTGCTCCACGGCCTCCACAACGCCGTGATATTCACCGTCCTCTACGTCACCGTCACGCAGGTCGGTCCGGACGCGATGCCGGCGGTCCTCGGGTTCCTCCCGGTCTGAGGGGCCGTCGGGGCGACGGCGAGCGGACCGCGCCTCAGTACAGGTCGTCTAACTCGTCCTCGACGTGCGAGTGCTCCGCCGCCGGGAACTCGCCGCTCGTCACGGCGTCCCTGTACGCCTCGACGGCGTCGATCATCTCCCCGCGTACGTCGCCGAACCGCTTCGCGAACGGCGGCGACCACTCGCCGAGACCGACCGCGTCGTTGATCACGAGGACCTGCCCGTCGCAGTCGGAACCGGCGCCGATGCCGATCGTCGGGATGTCCAGCGCCTCGGTCACCGCCCCCGCGAGGTTCGCCGGGACGTGCTCCAACACGAGCGCGAACGCGCCGGCGTCGGCGTGGTCGCCCGCCAGCTCGATTATCTCCTCGGCGGCCTCCTGCTCGGTCCCCTGTCGGGTGTAGCCGCCGAGCCGGTTCACGTGCTGTGGGGTCAAGCCGAGGTGCGCCATCACCGGGATCCCGACCTCCGCCATCCGCCGCGTCGTCTCGACGGTGTGCGGGCCGCTCTCGATCTTCACGGCGTCCGCGTTCGCCTCCTTCAGCAGGCGGCCGGCGTTCCGGACGGAGTCGGCCTCGTCGACGCCGAAGGACAGGAAGGGCATGTCGGCGACGACGAGGGCGTCGTCTGTTGCGCGCGCGACCGCCGCCGTCCGGCTCGCGACCTCGTCGAACGTGACGGGGAGCGTGGAGTCGTAGCCGAGGGCGGCGTTGCCCATGCTGTCGCCGACGAGGACGACGTCGATCCCCGCCTCGTCGACGATCGCCGCCGTCGGGGCGTCGTAGGCGGTCAGCATCGTGATCGGATCGTCGCCGTCCCGCAGTCCCCGCGTCGTTGTCATACCTCGGAGTCACCCGCGCGACGCCGTAAAATCGTCGGGAACCGGAAAGGCGGCGCGACGGGTGGGCGGCGACTCGGATCCGACGGCACCGCCGCCGACCGCCACCGATTTGCCGCTCCGCCGCGGAGTCCGGGGCGTGCAACCAGTCGAGCGGGCCGAGTACGAGGGGGTCGACTACGCGTGGGTGATGCAGACGACGTTCGTCGTCACCATCCTCGTCGGCGCCCCCGTCGCGGCCCTGCTGTCGACCGCCGTGACCCTCGACTCGTGGGGCGCGCGCGCCGCGTTCGCGGTCCGGGTCGGCGCCCCAATCTGGTTCGTCACGGCGGTCGCCGTCGCGCTGTACGCGAGGCGGACCGAGGCCGGCGACGGCGGGAGCGGCGAGGACGCCGACGGCGGCCTCGGTC
>NZ_NEWI01000318.1:0-1826 GCF_002135005.1 Halorubrum sp. SD612
TGTATCGCGCGTTCCCCGAGGGCGGCATGTGGCTCGCGTACCTCGGCGGGTTCATGGCCGTCTACGGCGCCTTCTTCGCGCTGCTCCAGTACGACCCGCGGCGGCTGCTGTCGTACCACATCCAGGCCCAGCTCGGCTACATGCTCGCCGGGTTCGGGCTGGCGACCGCGGTCGGCGAGTTCGCCGTCGTCGGCGGCTTCGCGCACCTGTTCAACAACGTCCTCTACAAGAGCCTCCTGTTCATGGCGGTCGGCGTCGTGGTGTACCGCACCGGCGTCGAGGACATCCGCGAGATGGGCGGGCTGTGGCGCGTGATGCCCGTCACCTTCCTCGTCTACCTCGTCGGCGCCGCCTCGATTACGGCGGTGCCGGGGTTCAACGGGTTCATCTCGAAGGGGATGGTGCTCGACTCCGCCCACGAGGTCCACGAGTACGTCCTGCTCTTAGACAGCGGGCTGCTCTGGTGGCTGCTCGTCCTCGGCGGCGTGGGGACGTTCATGTCGTTCATCAAGCTGGGCTACTACGTGTTCTTCCACGGCTCGGCGACGCTGACCCCCGACGACGCCACGCCGTTCCAGACGGCCGGGATGCTGCTGGCGGCGGGCGCGTGCGTCTTCTTCGGCGTCTTCTACACCCAGCTGATCGAGCTGATGCCGTTCACGGACCTCATCCTCAGCGACGAGGTGTACTTCAAGCCGTACAGCCAGAGCCACCTGACGGAGAGCGCGGCGCTGCTGGTCGCCGGGTTCGTCGGCTTCTTCTCGCTGAAGCGTCCGCTCGGCTGGCTCGCTCACCGGATGCCGGACGTCGACCGCGTCCTCTTCCCGAGCGCGTTCTACCTCGGGCGCAGTTCGGTGTGGGGCGTCACGGAGCTGTGGGCCGCGGTCGACCGCGCGACGATGGCGGTCGCGGGCGCGGCGATGCGGACCGCGGCCGACCCGCGAGAGGCGCTCTCGCGCGCCGGCGTCGACGTCGAGATCCGGGCCGGGATCGGCCGGAGCGTGCTGTTCCTGACGCTCGCGGCCGGCGCCGCGCTGTTCGCCGTCCTCCTGACCTGACGGTCCGAGCGCGGGGCCGGCCCGAGCGTTTCGATTCGTACCGAAACCGGAGAAGAACCGCGAGCGGTCGCCGCTCAGTACTCCTCGTACGCGAGGTTCATCATCCACTGCGAGAAGGCGTCGGCCTGTGGGTCGACCTCCTCCTCGCCGATGAACGGCGAGAGCATGTCGTCGGCCATCAGTAGCGAGAAGTCCAGATCGCGCGGCGCGGGCTCCAAGTAGTAGGTGTTGTGGCCGTCGTAGACGGTGTCCTCCCGCTGGATGAGTCCCGACTCCTCTAACGCCTCGGCGACGCGACTCCCCTTCCGCGAGGAGACGTCCAGTTCCTTCCAGAAGTCGCTCTGGTGGATCCCGCCGGTCTCGCGGATGAGTTCGAGGCCGGCGCGCTCGTCCGCCGACAGGTCGGACTCGATTTCGGACGCGCTCATAGTCTCACACGCCTCCCGAATCGCTTAAAACTGGCTTTCCGGTCGCACGGTCCGCGGCCGCACGACCCCGTCTCATCGGCCGGCGAACGCGAAGTCCCCGGGGATCGGAACCGGTTCCGCCGGCGTCTCGCAGGGCGGCCCGTCGGCGTACGCCATCTCGGGGTCCGAGCCGGTCCGGACACGGGTGAACGAGCGCGTGCCGAAGCCGTCACCGTGGAGGCAGGCGCCGTACTCGTGGTCGGCGAGGACGCCGCTCGCGCGGTCGAGCCACGACGGGCCCGACTCGCCCGGCTCCGGGACGAGCGCGGTCGCGATCCGCCTGGCGCTGTCGGCGCGCTCC
>NZ_NEWI01000319.1:0-1824 GCF_002135005.1 Halorubrum sp. SD612
CGGGGACGTGGTCGATTTCGAACACCGACTCGTCGCGGAACACCGACTCGTCCCACGAGAGCATGTCCCCGCCGTCCCCGGTCATGCGAGTACCACGAGAGGCCGCGCACTTAACCGTTGCCCGGCGGCGGAGCAAAACTGAAACTTGTCGCGCGAGCGCCCGACCGGAGCGATTCCGCCGATCGGTCGTTCACTCTCGGTCCGGTCGGACCGCCGCCGTTCCCCCCGCGTCGCCGCGGCGCAGCACCAGCACGTGGCGCGTCAGCGAGCGGTGGACGCGGCGCTCGAACGCGGCGTCGACCGTCCAGCCGGCCTCGCGGGCGGGCCCGCGCCAGTCGCGGTCCGCGACGATCACCGCGCGCGGCGCGACCCGGGCGGCCTCCGCGAGCGCGCCCGCGACGAGGTCCGCGAGCTCGTGGCGCGCGACCTTCGACTGCCGGCCGTAGGGGGCGTCGAACGCGACCCCGTCGACGCCGCCGTCCGGGACGGGGAGCGCGGTGGCGTCGCCCCGCGCGACGTGCCAGTCGGGGGAGCCGTTGGCGCCGGGGGTACCGAGGTACTCGCGGAAGTTCTCCCGCGCGCCGCGGACCATCTTCGCCTGCGCGTCGCAGGCGACGGCGTCGGCGCCGACGAGGCCGGCTTCGAGGGGGAGCCCGCCCGTGCCGCACATCGGGTCGAGCAGGGTCCGTCCGGGGGCCGCGCCCGCGAGGTTGGCGTACGCGCGGGCGTCCGCCGGCGCCATGCTCCCCGGCTGGAAGAAGGGGCGCTCGGTGGGGTTCGGCGCGAAGTCGCGGGCGGCCTCGACCGCGACCCAGCCGAGCGCACAGAGGTCCGCGTCGCCCCCGTCGGCGCCGGCCACCGCGTCGTGCTCGGCCCGCGGGCCGGCCGAGAACAGCGCGCGGAGGACGTGGTCGGGGTCGTCGAGGTCGACGTCGAACCCGCGGTCGACGAGGACGCTCCCGAGCTCGCGCTCGGCCGCCGCCGTCGAGACGCCGGTCGTCGCCCGGACGTCGCGGGCGCGGACCGCGACCGTCCCGGCGCGGTCGAGCGACGCGGCCCGGAGCGCGGCGACCGCGGCGTCGACGTCGGCGTCCGTGCGCGCGATCCCCTCGTGGGCGGCGCGAGTGTACGCGAGCCGGCGGACGTGAGGGCGGTCGATCCCGCCGGTGCGCGCGACTCCCGGCGCGAGGAGGTCGACGCCGGTCGCGGCCGTCGCCGCCTCGCGAGCCGCGAAGGCGTCCGTCTCGCCGGCGAGTTCGAGCCAGTACACGCCGACCGCTCCGCGCGGCGACGCCAATAGCGTGGCGGTTCCGACCAGCCACCTTTTTAGGTCGTTCGGGCGAGAATAGAGGTAATGACGGCCGACCCGAAGGAGACGATCACCGTAGAGAACGTCGTCGCTTCCACTGGGATCGGACAGGAACTCGATCTCCAGAGCGTCGCGATGGACCTCGAGGGCGCCGACTACGACCCCGAGCAGTTCCCCGGACTCGTCTACCGCACCACGGACCCGAAGTCGGCCGCGCTGATCTTCCGCTCGGGGAAGATCGTCTGTACCGGCGCGAACTCGATCGAGGCGGTCCACGAGAGCCTCGACATCGTCTTCGGGGAGCTCCGAGCGCTCCAGATCCCGATCGAGGACCCGGAGGTCACGGTCCAGAACATCGTCACCTCGGCCGACCTCGGCGAGAGCCTGAACCTGAACGCGATCGCGATCGGCCTCGGCTTAGAACACATCGAGTACGAGCCGGAGCAGTTCCCCGGCCTCGTCTACCGACTCGACGAGCCGGAGGTCGTCGCGCTCCTGTTCGGCAGCGGCAAGGT
>NZ_NEWI01000031.1:0-25562 GCF_002135005.1 Halorubrum sp. SD612
GCCGTGAGGCGGGCAGAGGCGACGTAAGCACCGCAGGAGCGAGTGAAACGAGCGACGAGGAGCGCAGAGAGCGTCTGCCCGCCTCACGGCTGGGGCTTCGGAGGCGTTCGCCGCCGATTGGCGGGCAGCTATTCACTACAGAACGGCGACATCACTGGGGACGGTTCCCTCCCTAGAAACGTATTAGTCCGCGATCGCTTCCGACTCGGCGGTCATCGCAGACGGGTCCTTCACCCAGAGGTCGCCGAACAGGTCGTCCTGCTGGAGGCGGACCGAGCCGCGGTGGGCCATGAACAGCAGCGCGAGGTACGTCATGAACGGGCGGCCGCCGGCGCTCTCGATCTCCGCGAACAGCACTTCCGTGCGCCCGCGGTCGAAGTGCGTCCGGAGGACGCCGTCGATCTCCACGATCACCTCCTCGATGTCCTCGTCGTGGGTGCGGTCGGTCGCCTCGCCCGCGGTCGGCTCGCCGTCCTGCCGGAACTCGTCGCCGGCGCGGTAGTCGAGCGTCTGCGTGCCGCGGGCGTGGCCGTGCGGCGACTCCGAGGTGTCGTACTCCCGGGAGTCCTTCCACCACGAGCCGCGCTCGGCCTCGCGCAGTTCCCGCACGAGCTCGTCGAGCGTCTCCGGCGACCCGCGAGTGTTCTTCCGGTCGAGCCGGCGGTCGATCTCGGCCTCCAGCTTGTCGACCGGGTCGAACCCGTCGGCGGCCGGGTCGGGCGCGCCGCCCTCCATCGCGACCTCCCACGGCTCTGGCTCCGGCTCCTCGTCCTCGTCGTCGTCCGCCAGCATGCCGTCGCTTTTCATCCGGAGGAGGACGCTGGCGTAGAACAGCGCCCGGCCGGTCGTTCGGAGGTCCGTCTCGTCGAGCTTCTCCAAGAAGGCGTCCGTCACTTGGACGATGTCGATGTCCCACGGTTCGATCTCGCCCTCCTCGGCGAGCTGGACGAGGAGCTCGACTGGCTCGACCTCGTCGTCGTCGGTCTCGTCCGGCGGTGCGACATCGGGCACGTCCGACGGTGAGACGTCGGGCACGTCCAAATCGGGCGCGCCGGTCGACTCCGCCTCGTCTCCGGACGCGTCGTCCGTGAACGGGGCCGCGCCGTCGCGGTCGCTCGTCAGGTCGAGGTCCGGGACGCCGCCGGCGGCCCCGTCGCCCTTCTCAGTCATCCGCACTCACCTCCTCGTCGGCGTCGTCGCCGAACTGCATCCCGGTCACCGCCGAGAGGTTGTCGCCCTGCATCGTGACGCCGATGGCGCGGTCTGAGCGCTCCAACAGCGCCGCGCGGTGGCCGACGACGACGAACTGCGCCTCCTCGGCCAGCTCCTCTATCATCTCGCCGACGCGCTCGGCGTTGACGGCGTCGAGGAAGGCGTCGATCTCGTCAAGCGCGTAGAACGGCGCGGGGTTGTGGCGCTGAACGGCGAAGATGAAGGACAGGGCGGTGAGCGACTTCTCCCCGCCGCTCATCGCGTCGAGCCGCTGGACCGGCTTGTCCGCGGGCTGGGCCTTCATCGTCAGCCCCTCCTCGAACGGGTCCTCGGGGTTCTCCAAGACGAGCTCCCCCGTCCCGGCCGAGAGGCGTGCGAAGATGTCCTCGAAGTGGTCGTTGATCGACTCGAACGTCTCCATGAACGTCTCCTTCTTCGCCGCCTCGTACCCCTCGATGCGTTCCTCGATGGCGTCGCGCTCCTCGACGAGCACGTCCCGGCGCTCCCGGAGCTCGTCGAGCGCGGCCTCGACCTCCTCGTACTCGTCGATCGCGAGCATGTTCACCGGCTCTAACGCCTCCATCTCGGTCTCCAGCTCCTCGATCCGCGACTCCACCTCGTCGAGGTCGGGGATCTCGTCGGCCTCGTAGGCGCCGACCTGCGACTCTAACTCGTCGATCTCCCACTCCAAGCGGTCGCGGCGGTCGGTGAGGTCCGACAGGTCCGACTCGGCCTCGGCGACGAGCGACCGCTGCTCGTCGCGCGCCTGCGTCGCCTCGCGGATCTCCTCGCGGAGTTCCTCGCGGTCGCTTTTCAGCGCCGAGAGCTCTTCTTCGAGGTCGGCGATCGCCTCCTTCTTCGCTTCGAGCTCCGCCTCCCTCTCCTCGATCGCCGCCTCGTGGTCGGCGATCGCCTCCTCGGCCTCCGCCTTCGCGTTCTGGGCCTCCTCGACGTCGTCGTGGAGGTCGTCGAGCGCGTCCTCGGCGTACCCCTTCTCTAACTCCAGTTCGTTGATCCGGCCGTCGAGCGAGCTCATGCGGTCGTCGAGGTCGCCGATCTCGGCGCGGATCTCGTCGGCGCGCTCGGAGAGCTCGGGGATCTTCGAGTCGGCGAGTTCGGCCTCGATCTCGTCGATCTCGGCCGCGAGCTCGTCGATCTCCGCGTCCGTCTCCGCCAGCTCCTCGTCTAACGCGGTCATCTCCGCGTCGACCGACTCGCGTTCCGCCTCCAGCTCCTCCAGTTCGGCCCCTAGCTCCTCGATCCGGGCTTCCGCCTCCGCGAGGTCGTCTTCTGCGCGCTCGACGTCCGCCTCCAGCGACCGGACGCGCTCGGCCGCGTCGGCCTTCCGGTCGCGCGCGTCCTCGATGTCGTCGTCGAGCGCGTCGATCTCGGACTGGACCGACCGGCGCTCGTCTTCGAGTTCCGAGATCTCCGTCGCGAGCCGTTCGATCTTGCCGCCGCCGGACTTCGTGAACGAGTAGCGGGAGCCGCCGCCGGAGCCGCCGGTCATCGCGCCCGACTTCTCGACGAGGTCGCCGTCGAGGGTGACCATCCGGTAGTCGCCCATCAGATCGCGGGCGGTCGCCATGTCCTCGACGACGAGCGTCGAGCCGAGCACGTACGAGAAGATCGACTCGTACTCGGCGTCGTAGTCGACGAGGTTCCGCGCGAAATCGACGACGCCCGGCAGCGAGGGTTTCCGCGGCAGGCTCCGGTCGTCCATCTCCGTGACGGGGAGGAACGTCGCCCGGCCCGCGTTGCGCCGCTTGAGGTAGTCGATACAGGTCGAGCCGACGCCGTCGTCGTCGACGACGACGTTCGCCAGCCGCCCGCCGGCCGCGGTCTCGCAGGCTTCGGCGTACTGGGCTTCGACAGAGGCGAGTTCGCCGACCGCGCCGTGGACGCCGTCGATGCCGCCGTTCTTCACCTCGGTGACCGCCCGGGGCCACGAGGCGTCGCCGCGCTGGTCGGCCGCCGCCTCCAGCTTGGCGTACTCGTTCTGCTTCTCGCGGAGGGTGTCCTCGATCGCCTCGAGGCGCTCCTCTGCTTCCGCCTTCTCGGCGAACAGGTCGGCGACCGCGTCCTCGATGGTCGCCTGATTCTTCTCGGCCTTGTCGAGCTCCCCTTTCAGCTCGGAGATCCGCGCTTTGTGTTCCGGGAGCGACTCCCGGGCCTCCTCCAGCTCCTCGCGAGCCTCGCTCACCGCGTTCGAGCGGCGGCGGGCCTCGTCGAGCAGCCGGTCTTTCTCGCGTTGCGTCTCGTTTTTTTCCTCGCGGAGCGACTCGATCGCCTCCTTCTTCTCCGACAGCTCGGCCTTCAGCTCGTCGAACTCGGTGTCGGCACCCTCGATCTCCGCCTCGACGTCGGCCAACTCGGAGCGCTTCGTCGCCAACTCCGATTTCACCGACGCCTTCTCCACTTTCGTCTCGCGGATCTCGCCTTCCAACTCCTCGATTGTCTCCTCCTTGCGGTCGATCTGGACGAACGCCTGCCGGCGGTCGTTCTCGGCGGACTCGGCGCGCGACTCCGCCGACTCGATCCTGTCTTCCAGCCGCGAGATCCCGCCTTTGATCTCCTCGATCTCCGAGCGGATCTCGATCTGCTCGTCTTCGCCCTTCGTCTCGATCTCGTGGTTGAGGTCTTCGAGGTCCTCCTCCAGCCGGGTGAGCTTCCCCTGTCTGGCGTCGAGTTCCGCGCGGAGCTCACCGAGGTCCGCCTCGGCCTCGTCGATGTCGGCCTCGACGGTCGCGAGCGCGTCGCGCTTCTCCTCCAGCTCGGAGGCCTTGCGGAACCCGCGGTACTCCTCTAACTCGTCGCGGAGCTCCTGGTACTGGAGGGCGGTCTCGCGCTCGTCGGAGAGCCGGTCGAGCCGGTCCTCCTTCTCGCCGATCCGGAGGTCCGCCTCGCCGATGCGGTCCTCGACGGTGTCGAGCTCCTCGTAGGCGGCCTCCTTCTTTTCGTCGAACTCGGCGACGCCCGCGATCTCGTCGATTATTCCCCGCCGCTGGTAGGGGGTCATATTGATGATCTCGGTGACGTCGCCCTGCATGACGACGTTGTACCCCTCCGGCGTCACGCCCGCGGCCGCGAGCAGATCCTGAACGTCCGAGAGGTTCACCGAACGGCCGTTGAGGTAGTAGTACGAGTAGTAGTTGTCCTCGGTCTCCTTGACGCGCCGCTTGATCGTGATCTCGGAGACGTCGCCGACGTTCTCCGTGCCGGCCGCGGAGACGACCTGCGACCGGTCGAGGGTCCCGTCCTCGTTGGAGAGAACCACGGTCACCGAGGCCTCGTTCGGCCCGTCGGCGGCCTCGCCGTCGTCGTGGCCGGGGTTGTAGATGAGGTCGGTGAGCTTCTTGGCGCGGATCCCGCGAGTGCGGGCGAGGCCGAGCGCGAACAGCACGCCGTCGATGATGTTCGACTTCCCCGAGCCGTTCGGGCCGGTGACGACCGTGAAGTCCTCGTAGAAGGGGATCCTCGTCGTTCGCCCGAAGCTCTTGAACCCGTCCAGAACGACTTCAGTGATGTGCATGTGGTCGGAGGCGACCGGTTACGCGACGATGATGTCGTCGCCCTCGCTCGACTCGCCCTCGTCGTCCTCGGCGGGCTCCTCGGCCGCCGCGTCGGCGTCGGGCGTCGTCGCCGACTGCTCGGGCACGATGACGTCCTCACCGTCGCTCGCGGCGTCCGCGCTGGCCGCGTCCGCCCCGTCGGACGACTCCTCGACGGACTCGAAGACGTCGACGTGGTCGTCGGAGTGGGTCGTCCGCTCGCCGCCGGACGCCGAGTCGTCCCCGGCCTCCTCGGCCGCGGGGTCGTCTCCCGCCGAGCGATCGGCCGCGGGCTCGGCGTCGGACGCACTCGCCTCGGCGCCGGCCGCCGGGCCGGCGGCGTCGGCCTCGACCGCGACCGACCGCTCGTCTTCCAGCTGTCGGACGCGTTCCTTCATCTCGACGAGCTCCTCGGTGAGCCCGTTGACCGCCGCCTGTAGCTCCGCGACCTGCCGTTCGAGGTCCTCGACGCGGTTCCTCATTATATTCACGCATGCTCGCGCGACGCGTATAAATCTGCGTCAGACACATGTGTGACCAAATACCACGATCGGGGGCGAACGCCGCGGCGTATCGACGTTCGGCCAAACATTTCGGATTCGGTAAACGTGTCAGACAACAGGGGAAGATACTTGTACCGACCGGCGGTACGAGTCCGGTATGAGCAAGATCACCTTCCGGGCGGACGACGACCTCGTCGACCGGCTGGAAGCGTGTGACGCCTCCAAGAGCGAGGTGATGCGGGAGGCGCTCCGGACACACCTCGACGAGGTCGACGCGGAGGACGGCGCGTCCGACGCGTCCGACGCCGCGGCCGGGAGCGTCGACGACGCCCTCGCGGACCGCGTCGACGAGCTGATCGCGGAGCGGCTCGACACGGCGCTCGACGAGCGGCTCGGCTCGGCGGACAGCGCCGGTCTACCCGCGTACGCGCCCGGCGGCGCCGGCGGCGCCGGCGACGTCAACGTAAACGTCACGCTCGACGCGCCGTCAGCCGGGTCGAGCGAGCCGGCGGAGGCCGTCAGTGTGGCGCGTGAGACGGCCGAGGCGGCGGACTCGGGCGGACGTAAGACGGAGGATAGCGTCGGTGCCCGGAACCGTGAGGCGCAGACGGGCGAAAGTGCTTGCGGTGGCTGCGGCGAGGTCGTCCCGCGAGAGCACGTGTACTGCCCGAACTGCGGAGAAAAGCAGTCGCACAGAGCGTTCTGCGAGTGCGGTGACGAGATCCGGACGGACTGGGCGTTCTGCCCTGGCTGCGGTCGGCGGACCCCGGCCGCAGACGTATTGAAAGACAGGTAACAGGTTGTAAGCGCTCAAATCCGTCGAAATCGACCGACTCAGCGGTCTGTCTTACAACGTCCGATAGTTTTATATTGGTAGCCTCGGTGATTTGAGTTGCGTAAGACGGTCGTCTTACAACGGGCGTCCGGCTCGGGGCACGGCCCCCTGCCCGGGCGGCTCCGAACTGTAAGACACACGCGTCGCGTGTTCGCCGTCTTACCGGGGGAATACAATGGAGCGTGTGACACTACGAATCCCGAAACAGCAGATCGACGAGGTCGAACAGATGGTGGAAACGGGCGAGTTCCCGAACCGGAGCGAGGCGATCCGGTCGGCCGTCCGAGACATGTTGAACGAACAGGACGGCGAGCGCGACGAGCGCGGCCGCAACCGCAGCTGGGCGAAGGTGTAAACTGATGCAAGATCTCGTTCAGGACGCCCTCGACAACGCGGAAGCGGAGAAACGCGACATGGACGTCGACATGGACGACGACGAGTTCGGGGACCCCCGGATCGTCATCGTCGGTGCCGGCGGCGCCGGCAACAACACGGTCAACCGGCTGTACAACATCGGCGTCGACGGCGCCGACACCGTCGCCATCAACACGGACAAACAGCACCTCAAGATGATCGAGGCCGACACCAAGATCCTCGTGGGCAAGTCGCTCACGCAGGGGCTCGGTGCCGGCGGCGACCCCAAGATGGGCGAGCGCGCCACGGAGATGGCGCAGGGGACGATCAAAGAGGTGCTCGGCGACGCGGACCTCGTCTTCGTCACCGCCGGCATGGGCGGCGGCACGGGCACCGGCGCCGCGCCCGTCGTCTCGAAGATCGCCAAAGAGCAGGGCGCCATCGTCGTCGGGATGGTGTCGACCCCGTTCAACGTCGAGCGCGCCCGCACGGTGAAAGCCGAAGAGGGGCTCGAAGACCTCCGGAACGAGGCCGACTCGATCATCGTCCTCGACAACAACCGCCTGCTCGATTACGTCCCGAACCTGCCGATCGGGAAGGCGTTCTCCGTGATGGACCAGATCATCGCGGAGACGGTGAAGGGGATCTCCGAGACGATCACCCAACCGAGCCTCATCAACCTCGACTACGCGGACATGTCGACGATCATGAACCAAGGCGGCGTCGCGGTCATGCTCGTCGGCGAGACGCAGGACAAGAACAAGACCCAAGAGGTGGTCAACGACGCGATGAACCACCCGCTGCTCGACGTCGACTACCGCGGCGCCTCCGGCGGGCTCGTCCACATCACTGGCGGCCCGGACCTCACGCTGAAGGAGGCCGAGGGAATCGCGAACAACATCACCGAGCGGCTGGAGGCGAGCGCGAACGTGATCTGGGGCGCACGCATCCAGGAGGAGTACAAGGGGAAGGTGCGCGTCATGGCGATCATGACGGGCGTCCAGAGCGCGCAGGTACTCGGCCCCTCCACCCAGAAGCAGGCCGACAAGTCACGGGCGGCGGTCAACGCCGACGACCTCGGCGACTCGCGCTCCCGGGCCGCCGAGGCGAACGAGGCAGCAGGCGGTGCGGGCGGCGCAGGCGGCGCGGGCAACAGGGGCGAGCCGGCGGTCTCCGGCGGCACCGACCGCGGCTGGGAGTCCGACGGCGGCAGCGACCAGATCGAGAAGAACAACGGACTCGACGTCATCCGCTGACCCTCGGTCGTCCGGGGATCGACCGCGGTCGACTTTTTCCGACGCGCCGGCGCGCGTCTTCCGCGCTCAGACGGCTTCGATCGATTCTAGCAGCCGGCACTTCCGACAGACGTCGCGACTCGTCTGCGAGCCGCAACGCTCGCACTCGCGGAGGGCGGAGCTCTCGCCGTCGGCGTCGTCTCCCTTCTCGCCGTCCCCGCGGTAGGCGTCGGCCGCGAGCGCGGACAGTTCCTCGTAGCCGGCCATGATCGAGTGGCGCGCGCCGGGGTGGTTCTCCTCTAAGGCGTGGATCGTCGACTGGATCTCGCCGCGGTACGCCTCCTCGGCGTGGGGGCACTCCGCCATGTGCGTGGGGAGGTCGCGGACGTGGCAGTACAGCGCGATCTCCTTTTCGGGCACGTCGCGGAGCGGCTTGGCACGCGGGACGAACGCGTCGGTGTCCCCGCGCTCGTCGAAGGGCCCGAGCGAGGCGTCGAAGTGTTTCGCGACCTGCCGCACGTCGCCTTCGAGGAAGTTCATCATGGCGGTCTGCGCCTCGTCGTCGAGGTTGTGTCCGGTGAGCAGCTTGTCCGCGTCGAACTCGGCGGCGTAGTTCTCCAGCAGGTCGCGGCGGAACACGCCGCAGTACGCGCAGGCCGCCATATTCTCGGGGTCGTCTTCGACCACGTCGTCCATCCGCACGTCGAACTCCTCCTCGTAAGACACGAGTTCGTGGCGCATGGAGAGGTCGTCGGCCAGCTCCACGCAGGCGTCCACGCTCGCGTCGCGGTACCCCTCGATCCCCTCGTGGATCGTTAAAGCGAGCATCTCCACGCGGGGGTCCTTCCCGAACACGTCGTCCAGGATCGTCGTCAGGGCGACGCTGTCTTTCCCGCCGGAGAGGCCGATCACCCAGCGGTCGGGGTCGTCGGGGGTCGCGTCCGGGTCGAGGAGGCCGTCCTCGCGGACCCGACGCTTCACGCGCTTCTCGACCGACTGCCGGAGGTGTTCGCCGCAGAGGTGCGCCCCGGAGTAGGCGGCGTGGTGGATCGCGTCGGCCCCGCACTTGTCGCACTCCATCGGTGTCGGGTTGCGGTCGCGCGGGGATACCCGTTTCGGGCCAGCTACGCGAAGAGAGTAGTGAGACGGGGCGGCGGCGACGCCGGCGCAAACGATTCCGAGAGCCCGACCGTTCGCTCGGGAGTGGCAGAATACGGATTGGTCGAAACCGCCTCCGAGGCCCCAGCCGCGAGGCCCCGCATCTCACGCCTCCCCAGCCTCGTCGCCGGCTGCCAGAGGCGCGTCGCGCCTCGCTCCCGCTCACGCCCCGCGGGCGTTCGCGGCGTCCCTCGGGCGTGCTCCTCGCGGCCTGTCGGCCGCTCGCAGGCACTCGCCGTTGAGATCCGCGTAAACGCGTGTTAGACGCCAGTGATCCACGACTGAAGCCGTGGGATTCCTCCCTGTTCCTCTGTGAAACCCCGGACGCGTTGTCGCCGGTTCCGACACCGGTTTGTCGGCGGAACCCCCCGAATCGGCGTGACCGATTCCCCGACCGGGGTCGACCGCGATCCCGACCTGCGACCGCTTCGCGAGGACCCGCCGGCGGAGAGCCGCCGGACCCGGCTCTGGCGGTACGGGTTCAACCTCCTGCCCGCGTACCGGGGGACCGGGGCGCGCGTCGACCACATCGCCGCCGGGTGGCGGTACGTCCGGATTCGGGTTCCGCTGAACTGGCGCACCCGGAACGCGGTCGGCACAATCTTTGGCGGCAGTATCTACGCCGCGATCGACCCGGTGTACATGATGATGCTCCGCCGCGTCCTCGGCGACGGGTTCACCGTGTGGGACAAGTCGGCGGCGCTGGAGTTCATCGAGCCGGGTCGCGACACGCTGTACGCGGAGTTCGAACTGCCGTCCAACGAAACCGAGGCGATCCGCGAGGAACTCGACCCGGGCGAGTCGACCGACCGCGAGTACCTCGTCTCGCTCGTCGACGAGGACGGGGGGGTCCACGCGGCCTGCGAGAAGACGCTGTACGTCCGCCGCGACGAGTGAGGAGCCGTCGCGAGCCGGCGGCGGGTCGGCTCAGTCGTCGGCGGCGCGTCCGACGGCGTCGAGCGGCGACACCGAGATGACCAGCCGGTCGTCCGCGGTGGTGCTCACCATCTTCGACTCGGCGAACCGGCTGCCGTCCGCCCGGAGCCCCGTGCTCGTCCCGCTCCACCGCTCGCCGCCGGTTACGGCCGGGATGATGTGGGTGCGGATGTGCTCGACTTCGTCGGCGGGGTGGAGCCGCTGCCACGGCTCACCTTCGAGCTCCTCGGGGTCGTACCCGTACAGCTCGCCGTACTCCTCGCCGACGAACTCGAAGGTGCCGTCCGGTCCCACGGTACAGACGCCGTCGAGCGCGACGTCCGAGGGGCGGCCGTCGTCGAAGCCGGCGTCGAGGCGCCCGCGCTCGCCCGCCTCGGCGCGTTTGACGCGGCGGAGCAGTGCGGTGTAACCGTCCGCGCCCCCGTGTTTCGAGACGTAGTCGCTGACGCCTGCGCGGACCATCTCGGCCGCGATCTCGTCGGGACCGGTCGCCGAGAACAGCAGGAACGGGAGCTCCGGCTCGGCCTCGCGCGCCGCCGAGAGCAGTTCGACGCCGGTGAGGCCGGGCATGTCGTAGTCGCTGACGACGCAGTCGAACGACTCGCGCTCGACGCGGCGGAGCGCCTCGCGGGGGTCCGTCTCGGCCGCCGTCTCGCAGCCGAGGTCGTCGTCTCGTTCGAGGTGCGTCGCCACGAGCCGGGCCAGCCCCGGTTCGTCGTCGACGCACAGGAGGCGAAACGTGTCCGTCATTGCGAGTCCTCGGGGAGTGGCGTACTTATCCGTGACCGTTCGATATTCAGGGCTGAGAATCGCGGACGAGACCGGTCGTTACGCGGTCGCGCCGGCGACGAGCGCCTCCTCGACCGTCTCGACGAAGCGGTCGGGGTGTTCGACGTGCGGGAGCAGCCGCGCGCGGTCGAAGACGACGAGGCGCGCGTCGGCCGCGTCCGCGAGTTCGCGGCCGTCCGTCAGGGGGCTCACGGTCGCCTCTCGGCCCCAGACGATCGTCGGGGGCACGTCGAGGTCGGCGAGCGCGGCCGCGAGGTCGATCTCGCTGTTGAGCGTCCCGGAGACGAACGACGCGGGCGCGAAGCGCGCGTTCTCGACGTGGGTCGTGCGCCACTCGTAGTCGGTCCACTCCGCGCTCGGGTTCGCCGGGTCGTCGTAGCCGTGGTCGGCGTTGAAGTACCGTATCGACGGCTTCGCCGTGATGGCGTTGAACAGCGCCCGGCCGACGAGCGGCGCGCGGAGCAGTTCGCGGAGCCACCCCTTCGCCGGACTCGGCCCCGCGGTCGCGGTGGGACAGACGGCGAGGAAGCCGCTCAGCTCGACCCCGCCGTCCGCGTCGCCGTCGTCGACCGCGGCGGCCGCGTACGCCGCCGACAGCGAGGAGGCGACGACCGCGGGCTCGTCGAACTCGGCGAGGAAGTCGTGAACGAAGTCCTCGTACAGCGCCGCGGAGTACCGGAGCGGCGGCCGGTCGGAGCGGCCGTACCCCGGGAAGTCGGGCGCGACGACGTGGTACTCGTCGGCCAGGTCGTCGAACACCGCGCGCCACTCGCCGGAGGAACCGGCGGCGTTGATCCCGTGGAGCAACACGAGGTCGGGGTCGTCCGGATCGCCCGCCTCGGTGTACGCGACGTCCATCCCGCGCCAGCGGAAGAGGCCGTCGTCGCCGTCGAGCGGGGGCTCCAGTTCGCCCTCGTAGCGGAGGCCGGTGTTGAGCGCGGCGAGCGCGCCGACGCCGAGGACGGCGCCGCCGAGGAGGTTCCTGAGCTTCATACAAACTGTTGGTTCGCTGGCGACTTATACTCGTGGGACGCGGCGGAACGCCGCCCCTCGGAGCGGGCCGGGCGTTCGGGGAACCGCCCGTCAGTCGCCGGCGTCGCCGTCCGCGGCCTCGTCGACGCAGTCGGCGATCGGACCGACGATCGCCTCGGCGACCGCGTACGGGTCCGTCTCCCGGTCGCGGACGCGCTCCGCGAGCCGGTCGATCCCGCCGTGCCGTTCGATCTCGGCGGTCGCGAGCGACCCCACGTCCGCCCGCACGAGCGTGCGGATCTCCTCGGCGTACCGGCGCCGCTCCGTCGCCGCGATCCGACCGGACTCCCGGAGGTAGGCCGCGTGCGCGTCGAACGTCTCGATCAGCGCCGCCACGCCCTCGCCGGTGTTCGCGACGGTCTCTAACACGTCGGGCGTCCACGACCCGTCGGAATCGCCCGCGTGCGGATCGGACCCGCTGTGTCCGGACCCACCCGCGCGGTCGCCGTCGCCGTGATCGGACGACGAGCCCCCGGCGCCGGTCGGGGCCGTCGAGGTCGCGCCGTGGTGGCCGGCGTCGCGTCCGGTCGTACCGCCCTCGCGGCGGTGGACCATCTCCTCTAGCTCGGCGACGGTCCGCTGTGCGCCGTCCATGTCGGCCTTGTTGACGACGAACACGTCGCCGATCTCGAGGATGCCGGCCTTCAGCGTCTGGACGTCGTCGCCGGAGCCGGGCTGGACGAGCACCGCGACCGTGTCGGCCGTGCGGACCACGTCCACCTCGTTCTGTCCGGCGCCGACGGTCTCTAACACGACCAAGTCCTTCCCGAAGGCGTCGAGCGCCTTCACGGCGTCCGCGGTCGCCGTCGAGAGTCCCCCGAGCTGACCGCGCGCGCTCATCGACCGGAAGAACACGTCCATGTCGCCGACGTTCGACCCCATCCGGATACGGTCGCCGAGGACGGCGCCGCCGGTGTACGGCGAGGAGGGGTCGACAGCGATCACGCCGACGGTGTCGCCGCGGTCGCGGTAGGCGGCGGCGAGCTTGTCGACGAGCGTCGACTTCCCGGCGCCCGGCGAGCCGGTGACTCCGATCACGTCCGCGCCGCCGGTGTGCTCGTGGAGCGCGGAGACTATCGCCCGGTACCCCGGGGACCGGTTCTCGATCTTGGTGATCACGCGGGCGAGGGCGCGGTGGCTCCCCGCGAGGAGGTCCTCGACGAGCGCGGCGTCCGCCTCGGAGAGCGTCGGCGCGTCGGCGACCGCGGATGCGTCCGGCCCGGCCATCTACGCGCGCTCCGGAACGTTGTTCCGGATGAACTCGATCGTCTCCTCCATCGGCGTCCCGGGGCCGAACACCTCGGCGACGCCGAGCTCCTTCAGGTCGTCCTCGTCCTCGTCCGGAATGATCCCGCCGACGAGGACGAGGGTGTCGTCGAACGCGTCGTACTCCTTGAGCCCCTCGATAACCTTCGGGACGAGCGTGTTGTGCGCGCCCGAGAGGATCGAGATGCCGAGCACGTCCACGTCCTCTTGTACCGCCGCCTGAACGATGTCGTCCGGCGCCCGGTGGAGCCCGGAGTAGACGACCTCGAAGCCGGCGTCGCGGAACGCCCGCGCGATCACGTGTGCGCCCCGGTCGTGGCCGTCGAGCCCCACCTTCGCGACCAGACACCGGACGGCCCGCTCCTGCTGTTCGGCACTCATGCGTCACTCTGTGTCGCGTGCGGGTTTGATTCTAACGGAAGATAGGGACAGACCGGCGGGTCACCCGACGATCGTTCGGAGCGTCGACTCCGTCAGGTACGCGGTGACGCCGAGCGCTTCGGTCGTCATCCAGCCGAGGAAGATCGCGTACATCGCGAGGAAGACGTACCCCTCCTCGGTGGATATCTCGAAGTCCGTCGCGGACAGCACGACGACGACGAGGGTCGTGTAAAACAGGAACAGGAGCAGGGGGACGGAGGTGAGGAAACCGATCGAGACGCCGCCGGCGAGGATGACCCCGATCGGGAGCGCGGCGACGAGGTTGAACGTGTTCGTGCCGAAGACGTTCGCGACCGCCGCCCGCTTGTCGCCGGCCTTGCCCATCTTCACGCCGACGAGGAGGTCGGGGAACGAGCTCATCGCCGACAGCAGCGTCACGGAGACGAGGAACGACGGCGCGTCGAGCGCCTCGGAGAGCTGTACCGTCATGGTGACCATCGACTCGACGCCGACGAGCACGACGACCAGGCCGGCCGCGAACAGCCCGGCCTGTTTCGGGAGGTTCGTCGATTCCGTCCGCTTCATGTCCGACGCGCCGCTTTTCCCGCCGGCGAGGAGGACGACGTACACGCCGTACAACACCAGGAGGCCGACGCCCATCTGCGGGGAGATCCGCGCGATCTCCCGCCCGTCGGTCCCGAGGACGCCCAGGGCGATCACGCCGAAGAGGGCGAGGACGGCGACGGTGTAGAAGATGGCGTCGCGGTAGACGATTCCCTGCGTCGTCGTCGTGTCGCCGCTCGTGATGGAGACGGCCGCCGGGATGACGAGGATGTTGAACACCGCCGTGCCGATGAGCGCGCCGGCACCGACGCCGAAGTCGCCGAGGACGAGCACCGAGATGACGATGATCGCGAGCTCGGGGAACGACGTGGCGGCCGCGACGATGAGCCCCCCTTGGATCGCCTGCGAGACGCCGAAGTGGTCGCTGATCTTCGAGGTCGTCGACTCGATGACGTTCGCGCCCTTCCAGGTCAGCAGGAACCCGAGCGCTCCCAACGCGATCCAGACGGCGAGCGACTGGTCTCCGACGAGCTCCTGCAGTACGGTCACGTCCGGTCACTGGGTCCGGAGTCGATTATGGGTTCCGGAGACACGGCGAGGGAGATCGGTCAGTCCCGACCGGGTCGGTTCGGGCGGGGCGCGGGGGACACGGAGGAGACGCGCGTCGACGGCGCGAGCGTCCTCCTCGCAGTCGTGTACGTCGAACCGCCCGTCGAAGGCGGCGACCACGCGGCGCTCGACCTCGTCGCGGGTCTCGCGGACCGCCCGCCGCAAGCAGCTCAGTAGATCAGCTCGTCGTCGTTCTCGATCATGTACAGCGTCCGGGCCGCGACGTTGACCGCGTGGTCCGCGATCCGCTCGAGGTCGCGCACCGCGAGCAGCGCCTGCGACACCTCGTCGAGGGAGTCCTCGAGCGCCTCGCCGTCGGTCGGTACCGAACCGTCGCTCGCGGCGTTCCGGGCGCGGTCGGCCTCCAGCAGCTCGCGGACGACCGCCTCGCTCGCCTCCCGGCAGCGGTCGTCGAACGCGTCGTCGCTCGCGGCGATCTCGCGGCAGGCCGCCGGGTCGCGCACCGCGTAGGCGGCGACCGCGTCCGCGACCATCTCGCGGGCGGCGTCGCCGAGACCGCGCACGTCGACCGCTGGGTGGACGCCGCCGTCGGGACCGCCGTACGCCGCGAGGTTCGTCGCGAGGTCGGCGACGCGCTCGAGGTCGGTGATTATCTTGAAGGAGGCGGCGACGAGCCGGAGGTCGCCGGCCACCGGCTGCTGGAGCGCCAACAGCTCGGTACACTCGTCTTCGAGGGCGAGGTACGTCTCGTTGACCTCGTGGTCCGTCTCGATCACCGACCGACCGAGTTCGTCGTCGCCGGTCACCGCCGCCTCGACCGCGTCGTCGAGCCGGTCGCAGACGGTCTCGCCCATCGCGACCACGCCGTCCCGGAGCTCGTCGAGGCGCTCCTGATAGTTCTCGCGGGACATCTATCCGAACTTCCCCGTGATGTAGTCCTCGACGCGCTGCTCTTCGGGGTCCTCGAAGATCTTCGCGGTGTCGTCGTACTCGACCAGCTCGCCGCCCGTGAGGAAGACGGCGGTCCGGTCGGAGATGCGCGCCGCCTGCTGCATGTTGTGCGTGACGATGATGACGGTGTACTCCTCGGCGAGGTCGTCGATGAGGTCCTCGATCTTCGAGGCCGCGACGGGGTCGAGCGCGGAAGTCGGCTCGTCCATGAGGATCACCTCCGGGTCCGGCGCGATGGCGCGGGCGATACAGAGCCGCTGCTGTTGGCCGCCGGACAGTTCGAGCCCGGAGGAGTCGAGCTGGTCTTTCACCTCGTCCCACAGCGCCGCGCCCTTCAGCGACTCCTCGACGCGCGCGTCGACGTCGCCGTCGTACCCCTGAATGTTCAGGCCGTACGCGACGTTGTCGCGGATCGACTTCGGGAACGGGTTCGGCTTCTGGAACACCATCCCGATCTTCCGGCGCAGGGCGACGGGGTCGACGTCGGCGTCGTACACGTTCTTGCCGCCGAACTCCACGTCGCCCTCGACGCGGCAGATCTCGATCATGTCGTTCATCCGGTTGATACACCGGAGGAACGTCGACTTCCCGCAGCCGGAGGGGCCGATCAGCGCGGTCACGCGCTTTTCGGGGATCTCCATCGTCACGTCGTCGATCGCCTGTTCGTCGCCGTAGAAGACGTTCAGGTCCCGCGCCGCGA
The DNA here is from genome assembly GCF_002135005.1 of Halorubrum sp. SD612. Lineage (NCBI taxonomy): Archaea > Methanobacteriati > Methanobacteriota > Halobacteria > Halobacteriales > Haloferacaceae > Halorubrum > Halorubrum sp. SD612. The sequence continues at coordinate 16,038 of NZ_NEWI01000031.1, forward strand.
CCGCGGTTCCGGCGGCGTGCGCCGCGCGGTCGTCGTTCGAGTCCGCCTGTACCTCCGTCGTGATCAGCGAGTCGTCTGATGTCGTGTTGCTCATGTTAGCTCCCCCGTTCCGCGCGGTTCCGCAGCAGGATGGCCGTCCCGTTCATGCCGACGAGGATGATCAGCAGCGTGATAACGCCCGCGGCGACGACGCCGTACCGGAAGTCGGCCTGGGGGAAGCCGGCCCACGTGTATATCTGCATCGGCATCGCGCTGAACCGGCTGAACAGGCTGTCCGGCGCCCGAAACACCGTCGTCGCCGCCCCGATCATGATCAGCGGCGCCGTCTCGCCGATGGCGCGGCCGAGCGCGAGGATCGTCCCGGTGAGGATGCCCGGCATCGCCTCGGGGAGCACGACGTTCTTCGTCGTCTGCCAGCGCGTCGCGCCCATGGCGTCGGAGCCGCGCCGGAGGTCGTCCGGGACCGACCGGATCGCCTCCTGCGCGGAGATGATCGTGATCGGGAGGATGAGCAGCGACAGCGTCAGCGCCGCGGTCACCGCCGTCCCGATCCCGAGCCCGAGGAGGTTCGCGAACAGCCCCAGGCCGAGGAGGCCGTAGACGACCGACGGGACCGCCGCGAGGTTCGCGATGTTCACCTGAAGGATCCGCGTCAGCGTTCCGAGCGGACCGCTCTCGGGCGTGTACTCCTCGAGGAAGACCGACGTGCCGACCCCGAGCGCGAACGACAGCACCGCGACCATCGCGATGATGATCGCGGAGCCGACGATGGCCGGGTAGAGGCCCGCCTCCGTCGGCGTCCGAGAGGGCGCCTCGGTGAGGAAGGACGCGTCGAGCCACGGGTCGGGCGCCGGGACGCCCAGCGCCTCGACGATCAGCGCCCCCGCGACGACGCCCGCGCCGAGGAGCAGCGGGAGACCGAGCCCGACCGTCCCCTCGCCGACGTCGATCACGCGGGAGACGTAGGCCGCGGTCGGCACGCCGGTCAGGACGAGCACGAGGAGGACCGTGGGGGCCGGCAGCCCGGCGCCCGCGGCCAGGAATCCCCCGGCGGTCGCAACGGCGAGCGGGAGACCGGCGGCGGCGGCCGCCGCGGTTCGCCCGCTGCGGTCGGCGACGATGGCCGCCCCTGCGGCAGCGACCGGGACCGCGATCGTCCAGAGGTAGATGATCAGGTCCGACGGGTACGTCGCGAGCACGTCGCGGAGGAACACCGCGGCGATCAGTCCGACGAGGCCGACCGGCGCCGCCGCGGTCTGCGCCCGAGACAGCGACCGCCGCCGGCCGACCGCGTACAGTCCGACGGCCGGGAGGACGCCGAGCGTGTACGCGAGGAACCACAGCAGCGCGTCGAACACTAAGAACAGCGTGCCGACCGCGAGCCCGATCGCGGCCCCGCCGATCAGCCGACCGAGAAGCCCGAAGCCGACCGCGCCGACGCGCCCGGCGCTCCCGACGTACGCGAGGTACGCCGCGACGGGGGCGGCGACGACGAAGAGGTACGCGAGCTGCCAGTTGAGCCGCGGGATCGGGACGACGAGCGCCTCGATAGCGGTGAAAAGCACCGCGACCGCGACGAGCCCGCCGCCGAGCGCGCCGAGCGCGCGCCGGGTGACGTCGCGGTCGTTCGCGCTGTACAGGCAGAACGCGAGGAAGGGGACGACGAGCGTGAGGAAGTAGGTCAACAGCCACTCGGGGCTGGCGTTCGCGAGGTCGAAGGCGTCGATCGCGACGTACACGAGCAGCACGCCGAGCGCGACGAGGCCGAACACGCTCGCCCCGAACGAGAGGTACTCGAAGACGATCCCCCGGACGCGGCTGACCTCGCCGAAGCCGTCCGCGTTGGCGGCGTCGGTCCCGTCCGCGGTGGCGTTGTCGGTCGCCATCAGTACTCCTCCCGGTAGCGTTCCGCGATAATGTCACTGATTACGTTCATAACGAGCGTCACCGCGAACAGCGCGAGGCCGAGCGCGAACATCGAGTTGTACGGGAGCGTGCCGCCGGTGAGGTCGCCGCCGGTGATCTGCACCATCGCGACGGTGATCGTCATCCCGGACTGTAAGAGCACGTCGGCGGGGTTGACGAACGGGACCCCGAAGACCGCCTGCTGTACCTCGGGCATCCGCGCCTGCGCACCCATCGCGACGACGACGATCATCGTCTCGCCGATGGCGCGAGAGACGGCGAGGATGTACGAGGAGGCGATCCCGGAGATGGACGCCGGGACCACGATCCCGGTCGACACCTCGAACTTGGTCGCCCCGAGCCCGTAGCCGGCCTGCCGGAGCTCGTCGGGCACCGCGCTCATCGCGTCCTCGGATATCGACGACACCATCGGGATCGTCATGATCCCGACCATGATCGACGCCGCGAGCGCGTTGAACGTGCTCATCTCCGGGAACAGCGTCGCCTTCAGCGCCGGCGTGACGTACACTAAGGCGAAGTACCCGTACACGACCGTCGGGATCCCCGCGAGGATCTCCAGTAGCGGTTTCAGGATCGACCGGGCGTTCGGCGTCGCGTACTCGCTGAGGTAGATGGCGGTGAGCGTCCCGATCGGGATCGAGATGAACGCCGCCGTGATAGTCACCGTGAGCGTCCCGATCAGGAGCGGGATGATGCCGAACGCCTGTCCGCCGCCGGCCGGGTTCGGGCTCCAGTTGGTGCCGGTGAGGAACTCGGCGATCGGTATCGCCCGGAAGAACACCACCGCGTCCGACAGGAGCGTAACGAAGATCGCGGCCGTCGTGAGCAGCGTGATCGCCGCGCACGCCGAGAACAGGCCCCCGTATGTTCCCTCCTTCAGTCGTGTGAGCCCGCCCCGACGGGACAGGTCCGGACTCTCTGTGCTGTCAGTCACGAACGGTGAGGTATCGAACGCTGTCGTAAATCAATACACCGGTTCATCGCGCCGGCTCAGCCCTGCGCCCGTTCGATCGCGTCTTCGAGCTTCTCCATCTGTTCCTCCTGCGTCTCCTCGGTGGCGGGCACGTAGCCGACGTCGCCGGCGACGAGGTCCTCGTTCGTCGTCTGCTCGACGAAGTAGCGGGCGAACTCCGCGATGTGTTCCTCGCCCAGCGACTCGATGGAGGGGTAGGTGAACAGCGGCCGCGAGAGGGGGGTGTACTCGCCCGACGAGGCCGTTTCGAGGCTCGGCTCGACCGGGCCGTCGCCGTCGTCGATCCCGAGCGCCTTCAGCTGGTCCGGGTTCTGGAAGTAGTACGCGAACCCGAAGTAGCCGATCGCGTACTCGCTGCCGGCGACGCCCTGCGCGATCGTGTTGTCCTGCTCCGTGGCCTGGTAGTCGCTGGTGTGGCCGCGCTCCTCCAGGATCGCCTCGATGAAGTAGTCGTACGTCCCGGAGGTGTCGGCGGCGCCGAACCGGTCGATCTCCTCGTTCGGGAACTCGTCGCGGACCTCGTCCCACGTCTGGGCGGGGTCGGACTTCCAGATCTGCGCGAGCTCCTCGGTGGTGAGCGAGTCGATCCAGTCGGCCTCGGGGTTGACGACGACGGTGAGCGCGTCGGTCGCCGCGATCAGCTCGACGTACTCCACGCCGTTGTCCGCGCACAGCTCCTCCTCTTCCGGCTGGATGGGGCGGCTCGCGTTGTTGAAGTCGGTGTCGCCCGTACAGAAGAAGTTCGAGAAGCCGCCGCCGGACCCGGTCGAGCTGATGTCGGGGTCGACGCCCGGGTGCATCTCGGCGAAGTCCTCCATCACCGCGCTCATCAGCGGGAACACCGTACTCGAACCCGCGATGTTGATCGGGCCGGAGAGCTCGTTCCCGCCGTCGGAGCCGTCCCCGCCGTCGGAGCCGTCTCCGCCGTCGGAGCCGTCCCCGCCGTCGGAGCTCTGCGTACAGCCGGCGAGTCCGAGCGCCCCGGCGCCGGCGATCGCCGCGAGCGATTTCCGCCGCGTGATTCCCGTTGCGTCCGCGTCGTGGCTGGAAGCCATCACCCGATGGTGGGCGAGTTCCGGTTAAGTAGTATGCTATGAGGGGTACGGGGCGCCGCGTACGGCCCCGTACGACTATACATCCCTCAGTAGAATATATAGTAGTATATAGGCCTTCGGCGGGCGTGAGGCGGCGGCTCCCGGCGTCGAAGTCGAGAGAACCGGGACGTGGTTTTAAGTCTCCGTACCGGGAGAAGCCGGACGAATGACCCCTCCCACGACCGACGGGCCGCCCGCGCCGACGACCTCTCGGGAGGAGGCGTGGGTCGCCCACGCCGCGCTGGTCGACGCCGCGACCGCCGACGACGACGACAGGCCGTACCACCGTCCGATCGAGTCGATAGAGCGGGGCGCGGCGCTCGACGACGAGGACGTCGCCCTGCTGCGAGACGCGCTCGTCGACTACCTCGGTAACGCGCCGGTCCGCGACCGCGCCCCCGGCCGCGCGCTGTTGCGTCGCACCGACGACGCGGCGGACGCGCGGTCGCGGCGCGCGTAGCGCCGAGGACCACCGAAAAACGAACCCCGACCGCTACGAGCCGGCCTCCACCGCCTCGATCAGCAGCTCCGCGACGTCGACGATCTCCACGTCGTCCTCGAAGTTCCCCGTCTTTCGCCCGTCCTCGAACATCGTCGTACACATCGGGCAGGCGACGACGAACTTCTCGATTCCGGCGCCGGCGTCGGTGTCCTCGACCGCCTCGCGGAGGCGCTCCTCGCTCGGCTTCACCTCCTCGTCGTGTTCGGTCCAGAGCCCGCCGCCGCCGCCGCCGCAGCAGAACGAGTCGTCTCGCGAGCGGGGCATCTCGTAGAGGTCGGCGCCGGTCGCCCGGATGAGCTCGCGGGGCGCCTCGTACTCGTCGTTGTATCGCCCGAGGTGACAGGGGTCGTGGTAGGTGACGGTGTAGTCCAGCTCGTCGCCGGAGAGGTCGAGCCGGCCGTCCTCGACCAGCTCCTCGACCACCTGCGTCCAGTGGAACACGTCGACCTCGCCGTCCGGGTTCCACGGGTCCTCGCGGTCGAACGGCATCATCGGGTCGTCCGCGAACTCGGCGAAGTCGACCTCGGGGTACTCGTTTTTGATGGTGTTGTACGAGTGCGGGTCGGTACAGACGATGTTCTCGAACTCGCAGTCCGCGAACGTCTCGACGTGGTGGCCCGCCAGTTCGAGGTAGAGGAACTCCTCGCCGATCCGGCGGATGTCGTTGCCGTCGGTCTTCTCGTCGTCGAAGAGGATTCCGAACGACACGTCGGCCTCGTCGAAGAGGCGGGCGAGCGCGCGGGCGACCTTCTTGTTGCGGTCGTCGAAGCTCGGGTAGTCGCCGACGTACCAGAGGTACTCCACCTCCGTCTCGCGGGCGTCGGGCACGTCGACGGCGTCGTCGAGGTCGTCGGTCCAGTCGCCGCGCGCCGACTGCGACTCGCCGAAGGTGTTCCCCCGCTGCATCACGTCCTGGAACACGTCCTGGAGGTTCGAGTCGACCGCCCCCTCGTCGACGAGCTGGCGGTTCATCTTCGTGAAGGAGGTGAGGTGTTCGATGTCGACCGGGCAGGCGTCCATGCACGCCATACAGGACATGCACGACTCCATCGACTCGGCGTCGATGACGCCGCCCTCGTCGGCGACGATGGGGACCGTGCCGCCGTCCGAAGCGGTCACACCACCGTCAGTCACCGCCTCTGCTCGGCGACCGGCCACCGGGTCGTCGCTCACCGACTCCCGGTACGCCTTCAAATCGAGGATGACGTTTCGGGGGTCGAGGTTGCGGCCGACCGTGTCCGCGGGGCAGGCGTCGGTACACCGCCCGCACTTCGTACAGGCGTCGCCGTCGAGCAGCTCCTTCCACGTGAAGTCCTCCAGCGACTCGGCGTTGGTGTGGTCGAGGTCGGCGGGGACGTTCGGGAGCCGCGCGCCCGCCCGTTCGTCGCGGGCGACGACGTTGGCGAACGAGGAGATCATGTGGAACGGCTTCGCGTACGGGATCCACGCGACGAACGCGAACGCGAGCAGCGAGTGGCTCCACCAGAGGGCGCCGTATATCGCCTCGGCGCCCGCGGCCGTGAGCCCGGCCGTCTCCAGCCCGGTCGCGAGCGCCATCCCGACGAAGCTCACCGTCTCGGTCGCGCGCCCCGGCTGCCCGACCATGCTCACGCCCTCGACGACGAACCCGCCGACCCCGAGCAGAAAGAGGGTCCAGACGAACGCGTCGTCTTCCAGCGAGGTGTGTTTCCCCCAGAGCCGCCCCTCGCGGTTCCGGTAGCGGCGGTAGCCGGCCATGCCGACGCCGACGACGAACAGCAGGCCGAACGCGTCGACGGCGAACTGGTAGGCCAGATAGAAGTCGCCGACCCAGAACGACTCGCCCGTGAGCGGGCGGTAGAGGTCGATGTCGATCCCGAGGATCGTCGTCGCGACGAGCAGGACGAGGAACCCCCACAGCACGAACGTGTGCATCACGCCCGCGTACAGGTCCCCGTCGAACTGGTTCTCGTTCGAGAGGACGGTCTTCGTCGCGGCGACGACCCGGCCGGGGAGGTTCGACAGCCGGTCCCTCGGGTCCGAGCTCCCGCGCGCGTACGCCGCGAAGCGCGCGTAGACGCCGTACAGGAAGACGAGGATCGCGACGACGGCGAGCCAGTAGAACGCCGCCTTCCCCACCGGACCGATGGTCCAGAAGGTCTCTCGGGTGGCGGCCTGTAAGGGAATCATGATCGATCACCGGGATACGGTCGGGTTAAAGCTTGCCACAACGCGGCGTTCGTCGCTCGTCGTTCACGCGGTCCGGAGCGCTCGGTCGCGACGGGGGGCTCACGCGACCCGGAGGACCGCGGCAGCGAGCAGGGCCCCGGCGAGCGCCAGCGCCGGCGCGTCGACGCGGCGGAACGCGAGCCGGGGGAGCGTCGGGTTCCACGCGAAACAGCGGGCGACGAGGGCCGTCCCGAGCCGGTCGGCCCGGGAGAGCGCCCGCGAGAGCCCGCCGACGGCGACGAGGCGCATCCGTTCGCGTCGGGAGCGCTCCGCGCCGAGGCGGGCCCGGACCGCCTCGCGCGTCGCGAGGAGATCCCGCTTCAGCAGGGGGAGGAACCGGAAGACGAGCGCGACGCCGACGCCGAGGAAGACGCCCGGCCGTCCCGGGACCGTCCGCTGGAGCGCCGCGCGCGACTCGCGGACGGGCGTCGACCGCACGTAGGCGGCGGCGACGACGAGCAGCAGGAGGACGCGGTAGCTGGCGAGCCCCGTCGCGGCGGCGCGCTCGACCCGAAACCACGGCGCGCCGAGCGTCGCGCCCGCGACGAGCGGGGCGAAGAGGAGGACCGGGAACGCGACGCGGTAACTCCACAGGTCCCGCGGCCCGCCGTCGGCGGCGAGCAGGCAGCCGACCGCGACGAGCGTGAGGAGGGCGAGCCCCCGCGGCGTGGTGTACGCGTACGCGACGGCCGCGAACGCGACCTGAACGAGCAGCTTCGACCGCGGGTCGAGCCGGTGGGCGGGCGAGTCGCCGGGGACGAAGGACAGCGTCATCCGGTCGGAGCACCGAACTCGCCGCCCCCGGGCACCCGAACGTCCAGTCCGGGCAGCGTCGAGGTCGCCTCCCCGGGCGGCGCGTCGACAGCGACTTCACCGCCCGCCAGCCCGACGATCCGGTCCGCGAGCGCGGCGACGTCGCGGAGGTCGTGCGTGACGACGACGACGCTCGTCCCCTCGCCGTGAAGCGCCCGGAGCCGTTCCACGACCGACCGCCGCGCTGGCTCGTCGAGGCCGGTGAACGGCTCGTCTAAGACGAGGTGGTCGGGTTCCATCGCGAGCGCGCCCGCGATGGCGACCCGCTCGCGCTCGCCCCCGGACAGGGAGTCGATCCGCTCGCGCTCCCGCCCCGCCATGTTCACGGCCGCGAGCGCCTCGTCGACCCGCCGGTCGATCTCCGTATGCGAGAGCCCGAGGTTCTCCGGCCCGAACGCGACGTCCGCGCCGACGGTGGCGGCGACCAGCTGGTCGCGCGGGTCCTGGAACACCATCCCGACCGCCGAGCGCGCCGCGACGAGGTCCTCGTCGACCGGGGTTCCGTTCACAGAGACGGTCCCGGCGTCCGGCTCGACGAGCCCGTTGAACGTCCGGACGAGCGTCGTCTTCCCCGAGCCGTTCGCGCCCGCGACGACGAGGAACTCCCCGTCGGGGACGGAGAGTGTGACGTCGTCGACGGCGACGGTCGAAGCGGCGGCGGCGTCGCCGCTGGCGTCGTCCCCGTTGCCGCCGCTTCGACCGTACTGACACGTGACGCCGTCGAGTTCGATCACGCCGCGGCGATCGCGTCGGACCGCACGACGCCGACGGCGGCGGCGATCTTCAGGGCCTCGGCCGGGAGGAACGCGACGGCGCCGACGGTGATCGCCTCGACGGGCCCGAGCGACAGGACGAGCGCGAGACCGGCGACGCCGAGCCCGTAGATGACGACGGTGCCGAGGACCATCGCGCCGACGAGCGTCGGGAGACCGACTGAATCGAGGTCGCGGAGCGCCGCGCCCCGGTGGACGACCGCGCCGACGACCGCCGCGGCGATCGGGTACGACCAGAGGTAGCCCGCCGACTGGCCGACGAGTTGGCCGACGCCGGCCGACCCGCCCTCGAAGACGGGCGCGCCGAGCGCCCCGGCCGCGAGGTAGAGGACGAGCGACGCGCCGCCCCACGCCGGACCGAGAAATATCCCCGCGAGGAAGACGCCGAGCACCTGGAGGGTCACGTCCACGGGCGAGACCGGGTTCGGGAACGTGACGTACGCGAACGCCCCGACGAGCGCCGCGAACAGCGCTGCGCGAGCGAGGTTCGTCGCCGCCTCGTCGCCGACGAGGTCGACGGACTCCGTGTTCGTTGCCATGTCCCCACGCAGCTCGTAAACCCACTTGAGAATATTGGTTTACGGACCGGGGAGCGGGGCACGACGCCGTCGAGCGGCGTCGACGCGCGGCGTCGCCGAGCGCCTCGGATGCTCTCAGGATAATCTCCGGATAATAACGCTCATACCCGTCCGGCGTCCACGACGCGAGTATGCCGAAGATAAGCGTCGAGATCCCGGCGGAACTGCTCGCCGACCTCGACGAGCACGTCGGCGACGACGGGAAGTTCGTGAACCGCAGCGACGCGGTGCGCGCGTCGATCCGAAAGAACCTGGACCTGCTCGACGAGATCGACGCCCGCCACGACCGCCTCGACGGGGGCGGTGCGGCGACCGCGGCCGGAGCGGCGGAGGAGACCGATGAGTAGCCGGACGGCAGCCGGCGATGGCGGCCCCTTCCGAGCCGACCCGCTGGACCGGTCGGCGGTCGCGGCGGTCGCGCTGATCACGCTGTTCACGGTCGCGCTCGCGACCGCGCAGCTCACGGCCGCGAAGGTGCTCGCGCTGCCGCTGCCGTTCGCGCTGCCGGTCGTCGGGGCGGAGGTACTGCTTCCCGGCGCCGCGCTCGCGTACGCGCTCACGTTCCTCGCGTCCGACTGCTACGCGGAGCCGTACGGCCGGCGGGCGACGCAGGTCGTCGTCAACGTCGCGTTCCTCGCGAACTTCCTCGTGTTAGCGC
>NZ_NEWI01000320.1:0-1799 GCF_002135005.1 Halorubrum sp. SD612
CAAGTCCGGCGGCGAGTGGATCTCCAGCGTCGAGCTGGAGAACGCGATCATGGCCTACGACGGCGTCAGCGAGGCGGCCGTCGTCGGCGTGCCCCACGAGCGCTGGCAGGAGCGCCCCGTGGCGTTCGTCGTCGTGGCCGACGGCGTCGACCGCGACGCGCTCGTCGAGGAGATCGAGACCGGCCTCCGCGACGAGTACCCCAAGTGGTGGGTGCCGGACGCGGTGGAGTTCATCGACGAGGTGCCGAAGACCGCGACCGGGAAGTTCTCGAAGAAGGACCTCCGGGAGCAGTACGGCGACCAGTCGCTCGTCGACGGAGCGGTGCCCGAAGACGACGCGCCCGAAGAGGAGTAGGGCCGAACCGGGCGAATAGCCGGTCGTCCGGCGGTTTTTTCAGTCGTCTCGGTCGCCGATGACCCACTTGTGCGAGTAGCTCTCGCCGCACGTGCAGTGGGCGTACGCGTGGACCACGTCGCCCTCGGCGTAGAGGCCGCCGACCTCCTCGTTTTGCGCCTCCGCGAACGCGAAGACGAACTGGACTCCGTGGTCGTCGTCGGGCTCCTCCTCGGCGAACGGGCACGCCCCGCCGTCGAGCGTGCGCGCGATCTCGCCCTCGGCGCCCATCGCCGTCTTCGCGAACTCCATCGCGCCCATGCCCGTGCCGGCCTGGAACGCGGAGCGACCGGTCTCGCCGTCGAGGATCAGGCGGACGCCGCCGTCGGTCTCCTCTCCGACCTCCCGCAGCCGGGAGTCGTCGTCGAGGTACGCGTCGCTCAGATAGAAGACCACGTCGTCGAGCCGCTCGCCCGCGAGGAACTCGTCGAGGTTGCTCATGCCGGCCGGAGGCGCGTGAGCGGTAAAAGGCGTGCGTGTCGCGGCCGCGGAGCGAGCGGGCGCCGACGCGCGTTGTCGAACGAGGCCGACCGATGCTAAATCATGTAGAATCGGGGTAACTGTTAATACGCATCACGGAGATCCGTCGCGTGATGAGTGCGCAGACCCGATCCGGCGACCGGCTCGCGGAGTGGGCGCAGCTGGTCGACGAGGACGTGCCCGAGGAGCACCGAGAGGAGCGCTCCGTCGACGGATAACTTTCACCCCGCTTCGCGAAGGCTTTAGGCCGAAGGCGGCGAAGCACCGGCGATGGCGACCGAGGCCGCCGGGATCGACCGACCGCTGCTCGTCGACGACTTCCTCCAGCGACGCCGCTACCAGCTCCGGCTCGCGGACGCCGCCGCCGACGAACACACGCTCGTCTGTCTCCCGACCGGCCTCGGCAAGACGACGGTCAGCCTGCTGGTCACCGCCGAGCGCCTCCACGAGGCGGGCGGGAAGGCGCTCTTTTTAGCCCCCACCAAGCCCCTCGTCCAGCAGCACGCGGACTTCTACCGCGAGGCGCTCTCGATTCCGGACGACGAGATCGTCGTGTTCACCGGCGACGTGAAGCCCGACGACCGCGCCGCGCTCTGGGACGACGCCCGGATCGCGATCGCGACCCCGCAGGTCGTCGAGAACGACCTCGTCGGCAACCGGATCTCGCTGCGGGACGTGACCCACCTCACCTTCGACGAGTGCCACCGCGCGACCGGCGACTACGCGTACGTCTACATCGCGGAGCGCTACCACGCCGACGCCGCCGACCCGCTCGTCACCGGCATGTCGGCCTCGCCCGGCGGCGACACCGAGGAGATCGAGACGGTCTGTGAGAACCTCGGGCTCGTCAACGTCGAGGTGATGACCGAGGAGGACGCCGACGTCGACGAGTACACTCACGACACCGATGTCGGGTGGGAGCAGG
>NZ_NEWI01000321.1:0-582 GCF_002135005.1 Halorubrum sp. SD612
CGGGCGGGTGCGGTCCCGTGCCGCGAGGGGGTCCGGCTCGGAGGCGAGCCCGAGTTCGACCGCGTCGGCGAACCGCACCGGCTCGGGGACCGACTCGCTCGGGTCGGCGGCGAACGCGCCGGCCGTCGCGACCGCGGCGAGCGCGACGAGGCCGACGGCCGCGAGCCGGACGCGACGCGACCGGGCGGTGTCGGGGTCGAAAACTGCCACGGGATCGTTTCGATCGCCAGCGGCTTAGGGCGTTTGGTTCGTTCCTCGAACGCGCTGCTGAACGCGTCCAGAGGTGCTAAGAGGCCGGTACTCCAACTACGACTATGACGAAAGGCGACCCGTCGACTCCCACGCCCGCCAGCTCGGAGAGCGTCCCGCGGCGACGAGTGCTCGCCGGAATCGCCGCCGCCGGGATCGGTTCCGTCGCCGGCTGCGCCGGCGGCGGGTCGAACTCGATCTCCCCCGTCTCCATCGACGACGACCAGGCCTCCGACCAGTGCGGGATGATCGTCGCCGACCCCCCCGGGACTGTCGGGCCGGTCCACCTCGGGGCCCAGCGACCGCACAGGGGGCGCCCGGCGCCGTTCTGTA
>NZ_NEWI01000321.1:592-1794 GCF_002135005.1 Halorubrum sp. SD612
GACCAGGACTGCGACCAGTGCGGGATGATCGTCTCCGACCAGCCCGGGACTGTCGGGCAGGTCCACTTCGAGGACGACGAACCGGAAGGGGGGCGCCCGGCGCAGTTCTGTAGCGCCACCTGTACGTACACCTACCGCTTCGACGCCGAGGACGCGGGGCGGACGCCGCTCGCGACCTTCCTCACCGACTACTCCGCGGTCGATCAGGAGGTATTCGAGGAGGGCGGCGACACGATGTTCTCCTCGCACGTCGGGAGCGAGGCGTTCGCCCGCGAGACGGCCCTCACGGTCGTCGCGCGCAGCGAGGTGATCGGCGCGATGGGGCCGGACCTGATCCCGTTCACCGACGACGGAGACGTCGACGAGTTCGTCGCGGAGTACGGCGGGGAGGCGATGCCCGCGACCGAGGTGGAGCGCGCGACGCTTGAGGCCTTATAAACAGGCGGGGGACCGACGAAGAGGGTATATAAATTCGAGATCGACGGAGAGTAGGGTATATAAACAGACCGCGGAACGCGGCCGTGTTCGGGCCCGCTCCGACTACTCGCCGCCCCACTTCTCGACGCGCTTCGGGCGGTCCGAGACCGCCATCACGTCGAGGTCGTCGCCCGCGTGGTCGAGGGCTTCGAGCGCGGCCTTCGCCGACGCGTGCGTCGAGAAGTAGGTGATCTCCTCCTCGACCGCGACCTCCAGCAGGTCGCGCTGGCGCGAGACGATGAGGTCGAGGTCGCCGCGCTTGGCCGCCGCGATCAGGTCCGTCGCCTCGCTCAGCTCGAAGTGTTCCGCGTACCCGTCGACGAGCGCCTCGCCCGCCTCGGTGTCCGGGTCCGGGAACTCCTCCGCCGAGAGGTCGACGACGGCGGTGCCGGACTCCGGGATGGGCTTCCCGGTCGAGTCCTGCGCCTTGTCGTACGCCTTGCCGAAGGAGGTCGCGGTGCCCATCACCTCCCCGGTGGACTTCATCTCCGGGCCGAGCCGCGGGTCCGAGCCCGGCAGGCGGTCGAACGGCAGGACGACCTCCTTCACCGAGCGGTGCTCGGGGACCTGCTCGTCGGCGTCGAGGTCGGCGAGCGTCAGGTCGTCGGTCATCACCTTCGCCGCGAGCTTGGCGATGGGGACTCCCGTCGCCTTCGAGACGAACGGGACGGTCCGCGAGGAGCGCGGGTTCGCCTCCAACACGTACCCCCCGCTTTCGGCGTCGC
>NZ_NEWI01000322.1:0-1789 GCF_002135005.1 Halorubrum sp. SD612
GGGAGGATGGAGATCGGGTCCGCCGTCGTCGGCGTCGAGGGGGTGGCGGAGGCAGCCGTCGTCGGCGGCGACCACGACATCAAAGGCGAGGCGGTGTACGCGTACGTCACCACCGAGGACGGGTTCGAGGGGAACGACGAGCTCCGCGACGCGATCGTCGCGGGCGTCGAGGACGCCATCGGCCCGATCGCCCGACCGGAGCAGGTCGTGTTCACCCCCGACCTGCCGAAGACTCGGTCCGGGAAGATCATGCGTCGCCTGCTGGAGAACATCGCTGACGGCGATGAGCTCGGGAACACGAGCACGCTTCGGAACCCCGAGATCGTCGAGGAGATCCAGCGGAAGGCGAACGCCGAGTAGCGTCCGGCGTCCCGTTTTCAACCGACTTCCATCACGACCACGACGGATCGCGCGACGATAACCATCACGAAAAAAGCACACAAACGAAGCCACAACACACGCCAAAACATGACAGATAATACCTCACGCAGACGAGACGACGCGGTCACCGACGGAGGTCGTACAGCCGACGACGCGGCCACCGACGGGGGACGCGCACCCGACGACGCGGTCACCGACGGGGGACGCGCACCCGACGACGCGGTCACCGACGGGGGCGTCGCCTCCACCGGAGCCGCACAGCGGCACAACAACACCGACTACCTCGGCGCGGAGGTGAACATCCTGAACCCGAGCACGCCGTACATGCGCGATCACCTCCGGATCGTCTGGACGGGGTTCGCCGTCTGGATCCTCGCGGTCTGGGGGCCCGTAACGCTGACGCGGCTCGCGCCCGGTCCGATGACGCAGTCGATGCCGATCTTACAGTTCCCGCTCCACTACTTCCTCGTGGCGTTCGGCGCCCCGACGAGCGCGCTGATCCTCTCGTTCTGGTACTCGCGGAAGCGGGACGCGCTCGACGAGAAGTACGGTATCGAACACGACACCACGACGGAGAGCGTGAGCGGCGCTGAGGCCGCGGCGGCGGACGGAGGTGTCGACGAATGACGGCGGGTTCGCTCCTCTTACAGAGCGACCTCCTCCCGGAGGCCCTCGACATCTCGTTCAAGATCGGGCCGGCGCTGCTCGTGCTCGGGATGCTGGGTCTGTTCCTCACGATCGGGTTCGTCTTCCGCGTGGCGGACACCGACGACATGTGGGTCGCCGGCCGGTCGATCGGGAACGTCGAGAACGGGATGGCGATCGGGGCCAACTGGATGTCCGCGGCCTCCTACCTCGGCATGGCGGCGTCGATCGCGCTCGCGGGCTTCTACGGGCTGGTGTTCGTCGTCGGCTGGACGACGGGCTACTTCATCCTGCTCATCTTCCTCGCCGCGCAGCTGCGCCGGTTCGGGAAGTACACGGCGCCGGACTTCGTCGGCGACCGGTTCAACTCCGACACCGCGCGCGCCATCGCGGCGGTGACGACGTTCCTCATCGGCTTCGTCTACGCCATCGGGCAGGCGAAGGGGATGGCCTTGGTCGGCCTGTACATCTTCGGTAACTACGGGGGTCTCGTCCCCGGCTTAGACGGGTACCAGGTGATGGTCGTCGCCATGATGGTCGTCACCGTCGGCTACCTGACCCTGTCCGGAATGCTGGGCGCCACGAAGAACCAGGCGGTCCAGTACGTGATCCTCATCCTCGCGTTCGTCGTCGGGCTGTTCGTCGTCGGCTACACCAACGGCTACTCCACGGTGCTGCCGCAGCTGGAGTACGGCGCGCTGATCAGCCAGCTCGGTAGCGAGTTCTCCGAGCCGTTCGCCTCGTCGAGCTACTACCTCTGGGT
>NZ_NEWI01000323.1:0-1769 GCF_002135005.1 Halorubrum sp. SD612
GTGCTGGAGGTCGACGAGAAGACCATCTCCGGGCGCGACGGCGAGACGGAGATCCTGGAGGGCGTCGTCGGCGACGAGACGGCGAAGCTCCCCTTCACCGACTGGCAGCCGCGCTCCGAGATCGAGGCCGGCGCCGACCTCCGGATCGAGGACGTGTACGTCCGGGAGTTCCGCGGCGTCCCCTCGATCAACCTCACCGAGTTCTCGGCGGTCACCCCCCTTCCCGACCCGGTCGAGGTCGCCGAGGACGCCCCGCGGCTCTCCGTCGCCGAGGCGGTCGGCTCCGGCGGGATGTTCGACGTCGAGGTCGTCGGGAACGTCTTAGAGGTCCGGGACGGCTCCGGGCTCATCGAGCGCTGTCCGGAGTGCGGCCGCGTCGTCCAGAACGGCCAGTGCCGGAGCCACGGCGACGTCGAGGGCGAGGACGACCTGCGCGTGAAGGCCATCCTCGACGACGGCACCGACACGGTGACGGTCGTCCTCGACGACGAGCTCACCGCCGAGGTGTACGGCGGCGGCCTCGACGACGCGCTCGACGCGGCGAAGGACGCGATGGACAAGTCCGTCGTCGCCGACGCCATCGCGGAGACGCTCGTCGGGCGCGCCTACCGCGTCCGCGGGAACCTCTCGGTCGACGACTACGGCGCCACCCTCGACGCGGTCGAGTTCGAACTCGCGGACGACGACCCGGCCGACCGCGCCCGCGCCGCGCTCGCGGAGGTGGGCGAATGAGCGACGACGGTCCCGGCACGCGGGAGGTCGCCTACCGGCTGTTCGCCGCCGAGTTCGACGACGCCTCCCTCTCCTACTCCGAGAGCGACGAGGAGCGCGCCCCGAACTACGTCGTCACTCCGACCGGCGCGCGGGTGAACCGCCTGTTCACCGCGGGCGTGCTCACCGAGGTCGAGCGCGTCAACGACGAGACGCGCCGCGGCCGCGTCGTCGACCCCTCCGGCGCGTTCGTCACCTACGCGGGGCAGTACCAGCCCGAGGCGCAGACCTTCCTCGAACGCGCCGAGCCGCCGGCGTTCGTCGCGCTCACCGGGAAGGCGCGCACCTTCGAGCCGGAGGACTCCGACCGCGTGTTCACCTCGGTCCGCCCGGAGAGCCTCAACGAGGTCGACGCCGACACCCGCGACCGCTGGGTCGTCTCCGCGGCCGAGGCCACCCTCGACCGCCTCGCGGTGTTCGCGAAGGCGCTCGACGCCGACCTGCGCGGCGACGACCTCCGCGCGGCGCTGGAGGCGGGCGGCGCCCCGGCGCCGCTGGCCGCCGGAGTTCCGAAGGCCATCGACCACTACGGCACGACCGCGGCGTACGCCGAGGCGGTCCGCCGGCTGGCGGTCGACGCCTTGGAGGTGATCGCGGGCGACCGCGACGAGGTGCGCGCGCTCGACCTCGCCCCCGACGAAGGCGGCGACACCGCGATCGGGCCGCTCCCCGAGACCGACGTGACGGTCGCGGAGCCGGCGGCGACGGCCGAGGCCGGCGGCCCCCCCGACGAGGACGCCGGTTCCGAGCCGGAGCCGTCCGCCGAAGAGACCCACACCGACCCGACCGCGGAGTCGGGTCCGGCCGCCGAGTCGGAACCGACCGCTGAGTCCGAGCCGACCGCCGAGTCCGAGCCGACCGCCGAGACCGACTCGACCGCGGCGACGACCGACGACGCCGGCGGGCCCCCGACGGACGAGACGGTCGAGTCGGCGTCCGCTTCGACCGCCGAACCCGAATCGATCGGCGGCACGGACGATCCCGACGAACCGACCGAC
>NZ_NEWI01000324.1:0-1765 GCF_002135005.1 Halorubrum sp. SD612
GCCGAACGACTCGGGGCTCCGCAGCAAGCCCATCCGCGCGCAGATCGAGGGGACCCTCGACCGGCTCGACACCGACTACCTCGACGTCTACTACATCCACCGCTGGGACGAGGAGACGCCCATCGAGGAGACGATGCGCGCGCTCGACGAGCTGGTCGCCGAGGGGAAGGTCCACCACCTCGGCGCGTCGACGATGGCGGCGTGGCGGCTGACGAAGGCGCAGTGGACCGCCGACGTCAACGACTACGCCTCCTTCGACGTGGTCCAGCCGCTCCACCACGCGGGCTACTACGAGGACGTGCGCGAGTACCTCGACGTCTGTGTCGACCAGGACCTCGCGGTCTGCCCGTACTCCCCGCTCGCGGGCGGGTTCCTCACCGGGAAGTACGAGCGCGCCGACCCGGACGACCCGGAGGAGGTGATCGCGCCCGACGGCTCCCGCGCGAGCTTCGACGACCGGTTCGAGCGCTTCTACCTCTCCGAGCGCGGCTGGAGGGTGCTCGACGCGGTCCGCGACGTGGCGGACGAGCTCGACGCGACGCCCGCGCAGGTCGCGCTGGCGTGGCTCTCCGGGTGGGACGAGTTCACCTGCGTCCCCATCGTCGGCGCGCGGACGGTCGACCAGCTCGACGAGAACGTCGCGGCCGCCGACCTCGACCTCTCCGACGAGCAGTGGGACCGGATCATGGACGCGCGCTACGACCCCGACGGGAACCTCTGGGGCCACTGAGCGGGCGGACCCGCACCGGGCGGCCGCGTCCAAACCGGGGCGCGGCCGCTACTCGTCGAAGTCCGGGAGGTCGTCCGGCGCGTCGAAGTCGGCCTCCCAGTCGATGTACTCCCGTTTGAGCGTCTCGCAGACGATCTGCCCGAGTTCCGTGAGCCCCGCGTTGATCGCGGAGACGGTGCCCCACGAGTCGAGGTCGGGGTGGAGGTCGCGCTCCTTCCAGTCTTCGGGGAGCCCGGGCGCGTGGTAGCCGACGCGGTCGGCGAAGTCGTCCCAGAAGAAGTCGAAGCGGGCGACGAGATCGAGGTCGACCGCGACCGCCCAGTCGGACTCGTCCATGTCGGTGGTGTCGGCCCACTCGGAGAACGCGTCCTCCCACGCGCCCTCGCGGAGGAGCGCCTCCAGGTCGTCGCGCCGGTACTCCCCGCCCGCCACCTCGGCGTCCTCGTACTCGTTCGGGTCGACGGCGGCGAGTTCGGGGGGCTCCGGCGGGTCGACGTCGAGGGACATACGAAGGAGTGGGCGCCGACGGGGCAAAACGCTACGGGAACGGCGCGACGGGGACGGCGATCGGTCCGGCGCGACGGGGACGGCGATCGGTCCGGCGCGACGGGGACGGCGATCGGTCCGGCGCGACGGGGACGGCGATCGGTCCGGCGCGACGGGGACGGCGATCGGCCCGGGTCGACCGGCGCGACCGATCCGGTCCTTTTACCGCGGTTCCGCTCCGAGGCCGGGTATGGACCTCCGCGCCGTCTCGCGCCGGGTCGGGATCGCCGCCGCCGTCGTCACCGTCGTCGCGCTCGTCGCGCCGTACGCGGTCATCTCGGGGCCGGAGTACGCCTCGCAGCTGGCGGCCTACTACGCCTCCGGCGTCGTCGGGTGGACCGGGATCGCCCTGTTCGCGCTGCTCGCCGCGGTCGTCATCGCCTCCGTCGAGCGGGGGAACGTCGACCCGGGGACGCTCGCGGGCGTGGCGGTCGTCCTCGGCCTCGCGACGACCGCGGCCCGGGCGGCGGTGGCCGCGCCGGGCCGCCG
>NZ_NEWI01000325.1:0-1724 GCF_002135005.1 Halorubrum sp. SD612
CCTGCCCGACGTAACACCCCTTCTCGAAGTCGAGCGCGTTCCGGAGGCCGAGGACGTTCGGGACCGTCCCCGCCAGCTCGTACTCGAAGAGGGGCGTCCCGGCCTCGGTCGCGAGCGCGTCCCACGTCCGGTAGCCGAACGGTGCGGCGTTGAGGCCGCGGTTGATCAGGGTGTCGAACACGTCGCCCGCGTCGGCGGCGGCGCAGACGATCTCGTACCCCTCCTCGCCCAGCGGTGAGTCCGTCGCGATCACGGTGACGCCGGCGTCGACCATCGAGCCGCGAACGAAGGACAGGGGGCCCTCCGGCGCGCCCGGCCCGCCGAGGACGGAGGCGACCTTCTCCGTGGACTTCGGGCCGTGAACGCCGAAGACGCCGAACTCGTCGGAGACGTCGTCGATCTCGACGTCCTGGATGAACACGTTCTCGGCCCAGTCGGCGGCGACCGCCTCCGCCCGTTCGGGCGGGAGGAAGACGAGCAGCCGCTCGTCGGCGTTGTACACGTACATGTCCGTCTCGATCCCGCCCTGCGGGTCGAGCAGGAGGGCGTACGTCCCCTCGCCGTCCGCGGTCGGGACGCGGTTCGAGACGGCGTTGTCGACGAACTCGACGCGGTCGGCGCCCCTGACGGCGAGGACGCCGTACCCCATCTCGATCACGCCGGCGACGTTGCGGACCGCCTTGCCGACGCGGACGGGCTTGCCGTAGTGGTCCACGACCTCGCGGCCGCCGCGGTCGCGGTACGCGGCGCCGTGCGCGTCGTGGGTGCCGGAGACGAGCGTCATGGTCCCACGGAGGCGATCGAGGGCCAAAAGGCCGCCGTCTCCGGCGGCTACAGCCCGAGACGGTCGCGGATCGCGTCGACGAGGCTCTCCGAGGGGTCGTCGTCCGGCGCCTCGGGGTCCGGGACGACCTTGTCGTGGGCGTACACCCGGACGCGCTCCTCCGACTCCACGGTGATAAGCGAGTCGTCCTTCAGCGCCGAGAGCGCCTCCTCGACGGCGTCGATGTCGGCGTCGACGGCCGCGCGAAGCTCGAGGACGGTCATCCCCTCGTCGCCGCGGTCGACGAGCGCGTCGAGCAGCGCGACCTCGACGTCCGGCCGGTCGCGGTATTCCGGCTTTGCGGCCATACGTGTCCCTTGTGCGGGGCGGACTTTACGTCTACCGGCGGGGGTGCGGACCGGACCCGAAAGCGCCCCGCGTCAGCGAACCAGCCGAGAACAGGTGCCACAGAGGTTCTCCTCTTTCACGTCGACCTCGCGGACAGTCGGAGAGAACGACATGACGCACTTGCTGTTGTCGCAGTGTTCCAGCCCGAGCGTGTGCCCGATCTCGTGGACGACCTCCTTGCGGACGCGGTCGCCGAACACGTCGACGGCGGGCTTGGTGGAGACGCCGCCGTCCGAGGAGGTGCGGAGGCGGTGCGTGGAGATGACGGAGCCGCTCCCGTTGAGGTACGCGAGGCCGAACACGTAGTTCCGCCGGCGGTAGTAGAGGTCCTCGGGCGTGATACCGATGTTCTTCTCGCCGCCGCCGACGCGGGTGACCGTCTCGATGAGGTCCTCGGCGCGGTACTGGCCGCGGTCGCCGTCGAACGCGGAGTCGGGGATCGGCTGATCGTCGTGGACCGTCACGTCGCAGTCGTACACGGAACGCAGCGCGCCGGAGGCCCCCCGTTTCACTCGGGGGGTGACCTCCCCGACCGGGACGATGTCCACGAGCA
>NZ_NEWI01000326.1:0-1723 GCF_002135005.1 Halorubrum sp. SD612
TCGTCATCCGGGCCCAGAAGCGCTGGATCGTCGTCTGGATGTCGCGGTCGACTAAGGCGACGTCGATGCCGAGCGACTCGGCGACGTCGACGGCGGCCTTCATGTCGGCGCCCGGCTCGATGTCGAACCGCTCGCCGAGCTGGGTCTGGACGTACGAGAGCATCCAGTACGCGAGGAACTGGAAGACGGTGTTCCCCTTGAGTAAGTCGCCCGCGTCGAGGTCGTCGGGGGTCTCGCCGTTGAGCTGGCGGTAGCGCCCCTCGTCGAGCTCGACGGCGACGACGTCGGGACGCTCTCGGTCGATCGCCTCCTCGACCTCGTCGACGGAGCGCTCCGACACGTGCGCGGTCCCGACGACCGTGACCCTCCCCTCGTCGGCCGCGGGGTCGCGGGGCGGCTTCCCGTCGAGGTCGCCGCCGTCGGCCCGCGGCGATCGGTCGGTCGACGGGGGCGCTTCGTCGTCGCTCCCCCGTGACGTCTCTGTCATCACCCGTCGTACTCGGTCACCGCGTTTAGGGTTTGTGAGTCGATCGCGGAGCCTCCACCCGAACGCCGCTCGCGCGTCGACCCCGTTCCCAACGATCCAACAGGTTTGTATTCTCACGCGTTCCATTGCCCGCTATGTCCCGGCTGTTGCCCTCCCTGCCGGACGCGACTCCCGAGGAGCGCGAGCCGCGGGTCGTCGGCGTCGACGACGACGAGGCCGACGACCTCATCGCCGCCCTCGGCTCCGAGACGGCGCGCGCGATCCTCTCGACGCTCCACGACCGGCCGGCCACCAAGTCCGAACTCGCGGACGAGGTCGACACCTCGCTCCAGAACGTCCAGTACCACCTCTCGCGGCTCGACGAGGCCGACCTCGTCGACGTCGTCGACACCGCCTACTCCGAGAAGGGCCGCGAGATGGACGTGTACGCCGCCGCCGACGAGCCGCTCGTGCTGTTCTCGGGCGGCTCCGAGGAGTCGACCGGGATCAAGACGGCCCTCATGCGCCTGCTCGGCGGGTACGGGCTCATCGGCCTCGCGGCGGTCGCGGCCCAGCGCCTGCTCGCGGTCGGCTCGCTCGGCGGCTCGCGGTTCGCCGAGCGGTCCGGCGGCGGCGACGCCGGCACGGCCACCACGGCCGGCGCCGACGGAGGCGCGACGGACGGCGCCGACGGCCCCACGATAGAGAGCGTCCCCGACCAGAACGCCGCCGCCGAGAGCGCCGACGGCGCGGTCGAACTCGTCGGCGACCCCCTCGCGGAGTACGCCGTCTCGCTCGTCGAACCGGGGGTGGTCTTCTTCGTCGCCGCCGCGCTCGTGTTCACGCTGGCGTGGGCGTACTGGTACCGGTCGTCCCGCTGATCCGCTCCCGCCGGCCGCGACGTGGGACAGCTATTCAAGCGGCCGCCACCACGTTCCCGTATGGAACACGAAGCCGAGGTCGTCGGGGTCGGCGCGGGCTCGGCGCCGAGCGGCGACGTCCCGGCGGTGATCCTCTCCGCGCGCGGCGAGTACGTCCCGATATTCGTCAGCGGCGACCAGGCCCGATCGATCGGCATGGCGCTCGAGGGCGAACCGTTCGACCGACCGCTCACGCACGACCTCCTCGTGGACATCCTCACGGAGTTCGGCGGCGCCATCGACCGCGTCCGCGTCGACGACCTCCACGACGGCACCTTCTACGCGAAGGTCGACGCCGAGCGCTACGACGACGGCGAGCCGGAGCGGTTCGTCTTCG
>NZ_NEWI01000327.1:0-1712 GCF_002135005.1 Halorubrum sp. SD612
GCCTCGCGGTTCTCCATGAACCGCTGGTTGATCCGGATGATGTCGACCAGCTTGTGGGTGAGGTCGTCCTCGGAGCGCTGACCGTTGTCGAGCGTGATCGAGGGACGAGTGGTCACCGGCGGGACCGGCAGCACCGTCAGGATCATCCACTCGGGGCGGGAGTGCTCGGAGTCGATGCCGAGGACCTCGAGGTCCTCGTCCGGGATGTCCTCGAACCAGTCGCGGATGTCCGAGGGCATCAGCTTGTTCATGTCCTCCTCGGTGAGGTCGACGTCGAGCGCCTTCTCGATGGCGCGGCGGTCCTCCTTGCGGGGGCGGAACTCGCCGGCCATGATCTCGTTGACCCGATCGAGGGCGATGCCGGTCGCGTCGGCGAGCTCCTGCGGGGAGGTGCCGGGGTCGTCCTCCTCCTCGTCGGGCTGCATCGCGGCCGCGATGCGCTCGGAGTAGTCGCCCGAGAGCACGTCCTGGACCTCGTAGTAGGTGGTCGGCTTCTCGTGTTTGATGTCCGCCTGCGGCTCGCCGCAGAACGGGCAGGTGGACGCCTTCCGGGCCTGCCGGACGGCGGCCTTCAGCACGTCGTGTTCGTCGTCGCCGAGCTCCTTCGCCCGCTCGTAGCGGTCGCGGAACTCGTCGCGCTGCGCGTCGTCCAAGGCGAGCCGCCCGCACTCGCGGCACGTGGAGCGGAGCAGCCGCCGGATGAGCTTCGTGAAGCCCACGTGGATGACGGGGGCGGCCAGTTCGATGTGGCCGAAGTGGCCGTTACAGGAGCCGGAGTGCGAGCCGCAGGTCCGGCACTCCAGGCCGGGGTCGATGACGCCCAGCCGCGGGTCCATCAGCCCCATGTCGATCGGATAGCCGTCGTCGTCGTACGTGTCGGCCGTGATCACCTTCGTCGCGGACATGTCCCGGTACGTCTCCGGGTCCATGAGGCCGAAGTCGATCCCGCCGAGCACTTTCGGTGTTTGCATTGACATCTAAATCGCGTCCTCCAGTTCGAGTTTCGGTCGGATGCCGAGGGCGATCATCTCGTCGAGCAGCAGCTTGAACGCGTAGCTGACCTCCAGCTCGTGGATGTCGTCCTCGTCGCCCGTCACCGGGTCGTACACGCGGCGCTGCTCGCGGTCCTCGACGGCCACGAGCCCGGTCTCCGCGGAGACGTGGACCGTCTCGGCGTCCGAGGACTCCAGCAGCCGCTCGTTGAGCACCATCGACGCGCCGTGGCCGATGATCGTGTCGCGCTCCATCTCCCCGACGCGCAGGCCGCCCTCGCGGGCCCGCCCCTCGGTCGGCTGGCGCGTGAGCACCTGGACCGGCCCGCGCGAGCGGGCGTGGAGCTTGTTCGACACCATGTGGTACAGCTTGTGGTAGAAGATCGTCCCGACGAAGATCTCGGCGTCGATCTTCTCGCCGGTGACGCCGGAGTACATGACCTCCTTGCCGGAGGACTCGAAGCCGTACTCCTCCAGCTGACCGCGGAGCTCCTCCTCGTCTTCCCCCTGGAACGGCGTCCCGTCGACGCGCGAGCCGCGGAGCGAGCCGACCTTCCCGCCGAGCATCTCCAGCACGTGGCCGACCGTCATCCGCGACGGCAGCGCGTGCGGATTCATCACGAGGTCCGGGACGACCCCCTCCTCGGTGAACGGCATGTCCTCCTGGGGCGCGAGGTGGCCGACGACGCCCTTCTGTCCGTGTCGGGACGCGAACTTGTC
>NZ_NEWI01000328.1:0-1711 GCF_002135005.1 Halorubrum sp. SD612
GCGGCGGCGTGGACCTCCTCGCCGGTCGCGCCCGGCTCGACCGCGTCGAGCGCGGCGTCCAGCGCGCGCTCGGTGAGGTCGTACCACTCGCGGAGCCGCTCGCCCGGCTCGCCGACGCAGAACGTCCGCGTCATGTCGGCGTTGTACTTCGTCGCCTTCGAGCGGGGGAAGACGTCGACGATGACCGCCTCGCCAGCCCGGAGCGGGCCGGAGCCGCGGTCGTGCGGGTCCGCGGCCTGCGCGCCGCCGGCGACGATCGTCTCGTCGAGCGCGCAGCCGTGCCGGAGCAGCGTCACCTCGATCTCCTCGGCCACGCGCTCGCTGGTGAGCGGCTCGCCCCCGCGGACGGCGTCGAGCCCGGCACCCTCCTCCGCGGCCACGTCGGCGCCGGCGATCAGGTCCTCGGCGGCCCGCATCGCGGCCTCGTTCGCCTTCTGCGCCTCGCGGATCGCGTCGACCTCGTCGTCGGTCTTCACCGCCCGCACGTCCCGGAGCCGGTCGTCGGCGTCGACGGTCACCTCGATGCCGCGGTCGCGGAGGGCGTCGGCGGTGCCGACCGGCCCCCGCGGCGGCATCGAGACGGACTCGACGCCCTTGTCGCGGACGAACTCGGCGTACATGTCGTTGCGGGCCTCGCGGCCGCCGTACTCGTAGTCGTAGGCGGCGTGTCGCTCCACCGTGTCGGCCGCCGCCTCGGCGGTCGCCCGACCGTACTCCAGCCCGCTGACGAGGACGTGGACCTCCCCGTCGGCGTACAGCGTCAGGAACGGGTCGGGGCCGGTGAACCCGGAGAGGTACAGCTGGTTGGCGTCGTCCTGCGAGGCGTCGAGGAGGTAGCCGTCGGTGTCGAGGTCGGCGAGGCGGTCGTCGAGCCGCGTTCGGTTCATACGTCTCCCTGCTCGGGCGACGGTCAAAGCGGTTGCCCTCGCGGAACCGCGGGGAGGCTCGCGACGCCCGAGCGCTCGCGAAACGCCTATATATTAACTCCCGCTCTCAGGCCGTCGGTCTCGCTCTCCGGTCGGTCCGACTTCTACCGTCTCGAATTCCGAATTGTACAGGGTTGTACACGCCGTTTTCGGGCGCGTCTCTGAGGCGCTGATCACACGAACATTTAAGTATTTGGCTCACTTACCCGAAGGTGAGGAAAACACCGAGAATCGTCTCTCGGTTTCGTTGTTCCCTCCACGCACCAAACCAATGAGCGAGAACCTTCGAACGTACACGGCAGAGACCGTCGACGACGAGAGCGAGACCGAGTCGGAGAGTCAAGAGGAGGAGCTGCGGTGCCCCGAGTGCGGCGGCCAGCTCGCGACCGACACGGAGCACGGCGAGACGGTCTGTGTCGACTGCGGGCTCGTCGTCGAGGAGGACGAGATCGACCGCGGGCCGGAGTGGCGCGCCTTCGACTCCAAGGAGAAGGACAGCAAGTCGCGCGTCGGCGCCCCGACGACGAACATGATGCACGACAAGGGGCTCTCGACGAACATCGGCTGGCAGGACAAGGACGCCTACGGCAAGTCGCTGTCCAGCCGCCAGCGCGAGAAGATGCAGCGGCTGCGGACGTGGAACGAGCGGTTCCGCACGCGCGACTCCAAGGAGCGCAATCTCAAGCAGGCGCTCGGCGAGATCGACCGCATGGCCAGCGCCCTCGGCCTCCCCGACAACGTCCGCGAGACCGCGAGCGTCATCTACCGCCGCGCGCTCGACGAGG
>NZ_NEWI01000329.1:0-1698 GCF_002135005.1 Halorubrum sp. SD612
CCCCGACGCGACCGGCCGCACCGTCACGACGCAGTGGCCGTCGCGCTCGCCGACCGACTCGACGACGCCCTCGGACCACCGGTCGACGTGGTGCGACGGCGCCCGGGCGTGGACGCGGTCGTGGTTCACGAGCGGGTCGCCTCCGGGTCGCCCTCGTCGCCCGCGACCCGCCGCACCGCGAGCGCGCCCTCGCAGGTACACTCCGTCTCGCACTTCGGACACTCCGCCGCGGGCCGGTCGATCGGGTCGCGGTGGACCGTCTCGTAGCCGTGCGCGTCGAGCAGCTTCTCCGGCGAGTCGTCGCCGCCGTGGTACCACGAGTCCGCGAGGAACAGGTCGACGCCCCGGTCGGCGCCGACCGCGTGGAGGCGTTCGAGCAGCCGGCTCCCGATCCCCCGTCCGGTCGCGCCGTCGCGGACGTACCCCATCTCCAGGTGGCCGTACAGCTCCGCGGCCGGGAGGATCTCCGGATCGTCGAAGAAGTACATCTCGTCAGCGACGGCGGCCGGGTCGGCCAGCTCGCGGAGCGCCATCACGCCGAGGATCGCGTCGTCGCGGTCGCCTTCGCCGCCGGCCGTTCCCGAACCCGCGGCGTCCGAACCGTCTCCACTCCCGTCGGCGCCGCCCTCGACCGCGACCAGCACGTGGTACGTCGGGTCGCCGGTCCCGAGGTCGACGCCGTAGGTGCTCCCCTCGCTGAAGTGCGAGGTGATGAGCGCCTCCAGCGGCTCGGCGTCGCCCGGCCGCGGGTCGCGGATCGCGATGTCGTCCATTTACCGAGGGGACGCCGTCCCGGAGTAAGAGCCGTGCGGTGTCGGAACCGGGGCGGCTCCCGCGGCCCCGGTCAGCTCCCGGCGCCCGGCCGCCACACCGCCTGCCGCCGGTCGAGCCACGCGACGACGGCGACGTGCGGGAGGGTCATGGCGGCGATGGCGACGAGCGACACGGCGAGCAGGTCGCCGGGCGCGGCCACGCCCGCGGGCACGGTCACGCCCACCGCCCCCACCACGAGGAACCCGCCGAGCGTGAGCGGCGCGGCGTCGCGGCCGAAGCGGGCGAGCGCGCCGACCGCGTCGCCGGCGGACGCCGCGCTCGCGGCCTCGGGGTCGACGAGGACGAGGCGCCCGACGTGGCGGAGCGCGTGCCACACGGCGAAGTACACCCCGATCGCGAACACGGGCGCGGCGAGCAGGAACCACGCCCACAGGACCGCGAGCTCGCCGACGTCGCGCCGCCAGCCGCCGGCGGCGCGTCTCCCGCCTTCGCCCCCGGCGCGGACGCGCCGATAGCCCAGCCCCACCGACGCCAGCGTCGCGACGCCCATTCCGACGCCGACCGCGGTCCGCACTTCGGGGGTGAACAGGGGGTCGAGCGCGGTCGCGGTCGCGCCCGCGTCGACGAGGAACAGCCCGACGATCCACTCGGCCACCAGCCGGTACTCCCCGGGGTGCGCGAGGAGCGGGACGCCCATCGGGAGCCCGCCGCGGACGACGAGCGCAAGCCAGCGCTCGGCCGAGGTTGGGAGGTGGTCGACGCCCGCGATCGACAGCGTCGCCACGTCGCCCTGCCCCCAGTGGAGCCACGTGAGCGCGATGAACCCGACGAACGCCGCGACGGGCGCGGCGAAGAACGCGGCGACGACCGCGCCGCCGAGGACCGCGTACACGACCGAGACGACCGCGCGCGCGCGCCGGAGCG
>NZ_NEWI01000032.1:0-25410 GCF_002135005.1 Halorubrum sp. SD612
GCGGCGTACCGGGCGGCGTTGACGCAGTCGAGGACGTCGCGGACGCCCCACTCCCCCTTCAGCGACTCGCAGAAGGCGCGGCCGTACCCCGTCGACCCCCGGTAGTTCACTGTGAGCACCCCGACGCCGCGGGTCGTCCAGAACTGGACCGTCGACGACAGCGACGCCTCGGACCGACTCGTCGGCCCGCCGTGGACCCTGACGAGGAGCGGCGGCGCCGCGTCGGCCGGCGCTTCGACGTCGGGGTTGTGGGGCGGGTAGTAGTGGCCGTACGCGGTCGCGTCGTCGGCGCCGACCGCGTCGCCGGTCGGGAAGGCGATCGACTCCGGCTCCGAGACGTACGCGGCGTCGAGCGCGTCCTCCGTCGACTCGCGGAGCCGAGTTGCTCCGGTCCCCGCCGACCCCGGTCGCCACGCGACGACCGCGCTCGGCGCGTCCGTCCGGTGACCGGCGAAGACGACACGGTCGCCGTCGGACCGGACCGAGGCCGGACGGAAGGAGCTGTACGGGAGGCCCGGGTCGACGAGGTCGCCCGTCTCCGGATCGAGCAGGCGCAGGCTCGGGTCGCCGCCCTCGGTGACCAGCGTGGCGATCCGCCCGTCGCCGAGGAACGCGAACGTCGACACGCCGAGGGTCCACATCGGCACGCCGAACGCCGCCGGCATCTCGCGGAGGACCTCCGCGTCCGATGTCGTCGGGAGCGCGACGCCGGCTCTGCGCTCCCCCTCCTCGGTCCCGGACGCGACCGGGAACCGATAGAGGTTCCACCAGCCGGTGGGGTCGGCCGCCGCGTGGAGGACGCCGTCGGGCGACCACTTCGGCGAGACGACCGACTCGTCGGCGCCGCCCGCGACGACGCGCTCGTCGCGGATGTCGCCCGTCTCGTTGACCGCGCCGACGACGAGTTCGGTCCCATCCCACGGCATGTTCGGGTGATCCCACCGCAGGTACGCGATCCGGTCCCCGCCCGGGGCCGGCCGCGGCGCCGCGTAGAAGTCGTGCCCGTCCGCGACGACGACCGGGTCCGAGATGCCGGTCTCCGGAGCCGGGTCGGGTGACAGCGGGAAGCGGACCAGCTCGTTCCGGGGCTCCTCGTCGGTGCCGGGTCCGACGTGACGCTCGCGGACGGCACAGACCGTCTCCCCGTCCGGAGCTAGCCGCATGTCGGCGTAACGGTGGGCCATCGGCTCCGGCGGCTCCGGCGTGACCGGGGTCGGTTCCGCGTCGCCCCCGGCAGCGCTCCCGTCCGCGGGCAGTCGGTAGAGCCGCTGGTCGTCCATGCTCGCCGCGAGCACCGTCCCGTCCGCGACGAGCACGTCGCCGCCCCCGTACTGGTGGACGAGCGTGCGCACGTCGAGTTCCTCCGACGTCACTTCTGTCGGATCGGCGTCGCGGTCGTCGACCGGGGCGCGACAGACGACGCCGCGACCGCCCTCGGACGGGCGGCGTTCGATCCAGTAGACGTGGTCTCCGTCGGTCTCGACGGACGCGAACGACCTGACGTCGGCGGCGACGTCCTCCGGGGCGACCGGCGACGGCCACTCGCCGTACGGTGTCGGCATGGGATCGACGAGCGTCGCCGCTCCAATAAACCTACGCGAGCCGGCCACCCGAGCCACCGGGCGGGGTCCGGCGCCGGGGTCTGTGGTCGCCCGCACCGGGGTCGATGGCCGCCCGCGCCCGGTTCCCGATCCGGGGCGTCTCGCTTCACGCGTACGCCTCGAACTCCTTGCCGAACGCGAGGAAGTAGCCGGTGCCGACGAGCCCGACGACGGCCGCGACGGTGAACGCGACCTCGGGGCTGGCGAAGTCCCACAGGTACCCCCCGACCGCCGCGCTCGGGATCACGACCGTGTTCCGGACGAGGTAGTACGTCCCGGTGACGCGGCCGCCGGCCCCCTGCTCCGCCGGGCCGACGATGAGCGCCTTGTGCGACGGCAGGCCCGCGAACCGCAGCCCCGAGAACGCGAAAACGGCGATCATCACGGCCGACAGTGGCAGCGCCGACCCCGCGAGGGCCGGCGCGTAGATCAGTACGACCGGGAAGAGGGCGTACACCGCGAACCCGACCGCGACGACCGGCTTGAGGCCGATGCGCTCCGCGAGCCGCGAAGCGGGGACCATGATCAACAGCGCGACGAGCATCTCGACGCCGAGGAGGTAGCCGAAGAACGCCTGCGGCGAGAGGTCCACGTCGTACGCGAACCCGCCCAGCGCGACGGTCGCGTCGAGGCCGACTTGGAAGAACTGCGTGACGACGAGGACGAAGAACACGTACACCATCCCGTTCGCGAACCGGACGAGCGTGTCGCCGACGAGCAGCGGCCGGAGCGGCGCCGGCATCTCCCGCAGGTCGCGCCGGACCCGGTCGAGCCCCGCGAACGAGTCGCCGAAGGAGTCGCCGCTCGCGTCGTAGAGGACGTGCTGGACGAGCGTGCCGAGGACGCCGAAGGCGACCGCGACCGCGAGGACGAACTGGAAGCTGACGGTGAACTCCGCGCGGAGTCCGATGAGGACGGCGGCCAGCACGGGTCCGACGAGGAACGCCGTCCGCCGGAACGTCTCCGTGCTGGCGAACCCGGCGGCCAGTCGCGAGGGGTCGGTCGCCTGCTTCACGACGGCGAACGTCGCGCCGAGCCCGAACGACTTCCACGCCTGCGCGAGGACCAGTCCGACGAAGACCCAGACCCACGGCTCCACGATGAGTCCGCCCACCGCGATCGGGCCGACCCCGGGCGCGACCAGCCAGACGAGGAAGCCGAGCGTCGACAGCAGCCCGAAGAGGGTGAGCGCGTACCGCGAGCCGATACGGTCCGAGACGGCGCCGCCCGGGTACGGGTAGATCGCCGAGATAACGTTGCCGAACGTGCCGAAGAGCCCGACGACGAACCCGGACGCCCCGAGCGCGACCATGTACTCCGGGAGGTACCGGTTCGTCATCTGGAACCCCAAGCTGAACGCGAACATCGCGATCGACAGCACGAACACGTCGCGCTCCAGCGCGAAGAGTCGCCGAAACCCGTCCAGCGCCCCGGAATCCGCCTCTGCGTCCGCGTCGTCGCCGCCGGCGCTCACGGGGGCGCCCCCGGTGTTCCGGAGCGGTCGCGGTCGTCGACGCCGGCGCGGGTCGGTCCTGCCTCGGGGAGCGCCATACGCGTCGTCCGGTTCGCGTCGACAAAAATTCCACCCCGTCACGGAGCCGGCGCGAGACGGTCACTCACCTCGGGTGGCGCCGGCGAGGGAGCAAGTCGGGAGCGCCAGTCGGACCGGTCGGGGCCTCACCCGGACGGCGACTCGGTCGCTCGAACGAGCGCGCGCAGCTCCTCGACGGCGAGTGGCTCGACCCGCTCGCGCGTCCCATCGCTCGTGTAGAATAGGCTCGTTTCGACCGCTCTCTCGGCGAACCACTCGTCGAGGACGTGGTAGTAGACGCTGAGCTGCTTCCGGTACTCCGCCCGCGCGCGCCGCGTCGAGTCCGTCTTGTAATCGACGACCGCGACCCGGTCGTCGGTCACGTGAACGAGGTCCGCGATCCCCGAGACCGTGACGCGGCGGCCGTCGACCTCGAGCGGGAGCGTCACCGGCTCCTCGACGTACCGCTGGCCCGACAGCCCGTCGAGTAGGTCGACGACTCGCCGCTCGTGGTCGTTCGACGGCGTCACGTCGTCGCCGAGCGCGTACGCCTCCGCAAAGTCGTGGACCCGAGAGCCGAAGTCCATGCCGCGAGTCTCGGGCGCCGCCTCGGCGCCCGCCTCCGACCGCTCGTCCGCCGCCTCGAACACGGTCTCGTCCATCAGCGAGTGCGGGCTGTGACCGATCGGGCCGTCAGGCGCCGTCACCGAGAACGGCAGTTCCGCGTCGGCGGGCTCCTCGCGGTCGAGCGACTCGACCGCTGGTTCGATCTCTTCGACGGCGACGGGAAGCTCCTCGAGGAACGTGTTCGGGTCCTCGCCGGCCGCGAACACGACGTGGCTCTCCGCGCGCGTGACCGCGACGTAGAGCAGCCGGCGTTCCTCGTCGTACCCCCGCGGTAGGCAGCGCCGGATCACGTCGTGCCGCCAGTTGTCGTACACGTGCGGGTGGGCCCGCTCCGCCGAGTACACCTTCTGCTGTCGGAGCCCCACCGGGTCCCGGTACTCGATGACGCTCGATCCGCCGGCTCGAGGTGGGAAGCGCCCCGCGTTCATGTTCGCCATGACGACGATCGGATACTCCAACCCCTTCGCGGCGTGAATCGTCTGGACGGTCACCGCGTCGTCGCCCGCGGACGCGGCGACGTCGACCGTGCTGCCGGTCTCGACGCCGCGCTCCATAAACCGGATCAGCTCGCCGCGAGTCGCCGTCGTCGCGTCGTGGACCGACTGGACCGTGTGGAGGAGCACGTCCGCCGCGTCGCCCGCGAAGCCGTAGCGGTCGAGGACGCGGCGGGCGACCGCGCCGACCGACTCCAGATCGTGGAGCCCGTCGCGGAACGCCGCCGGGTCGTCAGGGTACGACCCCGTCTCCAGGAAGCGACCGATCTCGTCGAACGCGTACCCGGCCCGTTCGAGGACCACCGCCCAGCCGCGGTCGGCGTCGGTTTCGAGGATCCGAAGCCACGCGAGCAGCAGTTTCGCCGGATCCGTCCGGAACAGTTCGATCCCGCCGTCGTAGGCCATCGGGAAGTCGTACTCGTCGGCGGCGCCGAGGAGTTCCCGCCCGTAGTCCCGGGTCCGGGTGAACACCGCGATATCCCCGTACTCCGGCGGTCGCGGTTCGCCGTCCGCCCCCTCGACGGCGTAGTCGTCGTTGCCGACGATCGCCTGAACCTTCGAGAGGACCGCCTCGTGTTCGTCCTCGTGGCGGATTCCCTCGACGACCGTGTTGTCGAAGGGAGCGTTCGAGGAGAGCCCGACGACGTCGTCGGGGTCGACCGCGACGGTATCTCCGCTCGCAGCCGGCGCCGCGATCGCCCGCTCCGAGAGGTCGATGACCGACGCCGTCGACCGGTAGTTCTCCCGCAGTTCGATCCGGGTCGGGTCGGTCGCGTCGAACGGGACCCGGTCGGCGTCGTCGTTGAGTTCGGCGGCGAACCGCTCCAGCCGCGCTTCGAACTCGGTGACGTTGCGCACGTCCGCGTACTGGAACGAGTAGATGCTCTGCTTCCAGTCGCCGACGGCGCAGAAGTTCTCGGTCCCGGACAGAAGCAGCGCGAGCTTGAACTGGAGCTCACTCGTGTCCTGAAACTCGTCGACCATGACGTACTCGAACTGCGCCGCCTCGCGGGCGCGCTCGTCCTCGCAGAGGAGGACGAACGCGAACAGCTGGAGGAAGCTGAAGGATAGGTAGTTGCGGCGCAGCGCAAATCGCAGGTACTCGAAATACACGTCGCGGACGAACGCCTTGAGCCCGTCGCGGTCCTCGTCGAAGACCGCGCGCGCCACGTCGTCGTCGAGGCGCTTCGTCCCGCGGCCGCCGCGCAGCTCCGACTTCGACGGGGCGTCCGAGCGGTACGTCTTGTGGCGGCCGAAGTCGCTCAGGTCCTCGCGCAGCGCCGACTGTTTCCGGCCGTCGTTCCGGGGTCGGTTCGCCGCGTCGAACCGCGCTCTGAACGCCTCGAAGTCGCCGTCGAGGTATGATTCGCCGCCCCGATACCACCCGTCGGCAGTGGGGAAGGTCCCCTTCGACGCGAGCTCTCCGATCAGGTCGAGCAGCTCGCCCGGTTCGGCGAGCGCGCGGTAAAACGCCGCGTGTTCCGGGTGGTCGTCGCGGAAGCCGCCGAAGAACTCGCGGAACCGCTCGGCCTCGATCAGCTCGTCTTCGAGGATCCGCGTCGACCCCGTGATCCGCTCGTCGAGGCCGAGGTGTGTCGGCGCGGCGTACCCGTGCTCCTGAAGCAGTTCGTGGCAGTGCGAGTGGAACGTCCGGATCGGGGCGTCGGCCAGCTCCCGCAGGCCGTACGCGCTGTGGTCGACGATCCGCTCTCGCATCTCGGTCGCGGCGCTCCGCGTGAACGTCGCCAGCAGCACGTCGTCCGGTTCCACGTCCGGCCGGTCGACGATCCGTCCGTAGCGCCGGGTGACGGCGAACGTCTTCCCCGTCCCGGGACCGGCGTCGACCAGGTGCGTCCCCGCCGTGCTCTCGATGAGCTCCCGCTGGGCCTCGTTCGGCGTCGGCTCTCTCATCGGTCCCCCTCCAACAGCAGGTCGCGGTTGTCCACGCGCCGGTAGTTCGGCTCGCCGGCGAGCCCGTCGACCGGGAACCGCTCTTCGCCGGCGCGCCGGGCGTTGAGTTCGTCGAGGCGCTCGTCGACGAACGCCTCGAAGGCGTCGAGGTCCTCGCGGAAGAAGGCCCGCCTGCGGGCGCCGTTGAGCTCTCGGATCGCCTGGTCCGCGCCCTTCTCGGCGTCGACGGCCGCGGACGTTTCCGCGTCGACCGCGGCGGTGAACCGCTCGGCGAACTCGGAGTCGCGGAGTTCGCCCTTGTCGGTCGTCTCGGGGAACGTCAGCGGGGCCACAACCTGCTCGTAGGCCGAGTAGCCGAGGTCCTCGAACGTCTCCCGACAGTCGGTGTAGCCGTCGAGGAGCCGCTCGTACGCATCCCGGGAGCCGACGTACTCGTCGAAGGCGACCGGGTGGTAGGTGACCGTCGTGAGCGCGTCGCCGAGGTCGGCGTCGCCCGCGATCACGTCGGCCATCGGCTCGAGGAAGTGGAAGAACGTGAACTCCAGCCGCTCATTCGGACGGACCGACCGGTAGTACGTCAGGTACAGCGCCGCCTGGAAGTTCGGCGTGTCCGCCGGCGGGTCGACCGCCGCGTCGCCGACGACCTGTGCGGTGCGCTTCTTGCGTCCGCTCTTGTAATCGAGCAGCGCGGTCGGCGCCCGCACGAGGTCGATCTTCCCCTTCACGCCGAGGGCATCGTCCTCGAACCAGCGCTCGGTCAGCGGTGAGTCGACCGGCTCGTCGAAGTGTTCCGCGAAGAAATTGGTTCCCCACCTCGACGCCGCCGTGAGGAAGTCGTCCGACTCCGGCCCCTCCTCGTCGAGATACTCCGCGATCAGCTCCAGTCCGATGCGGTACTTCCGGCGGCGGAGGGGCTCGTCGGCGGCCGAGGCGAACGCCTCGGTCTCCGCGAGCATGGCGTCGACGAGGGCGTCGGTGTCGGCCGCGGCGACCGCCTCGGGGTGGTTCACGTAGAACTCCGCGAAGTCGTGGAAGAGGGTCCCCTCGACGAACCGTTCCCGATCCGGAGTGTCGAGGAGCCGCCCGAAGAGGTAGTCCCGGGGGCTGTTGACGTAGCTGTTCAGGGTCGACTGGCTGACCGTCCCGACCGTCTCGGGGTCCACTCCGGTCGGTTCACGGTCGAAGCCCGCGCCCGTCGACCGCGGTCGCGGCCGGTGTTCGACCGAGTCGAGGTCGCTGAACCGCTCGAACTCCTCGTCGAGGAGGTCGCCGAGGTACAGGCACGGAGTGACCGGCTCCCCGCCGGCCGCGTCCTGAACGAGGTAGTACCGTCGGTCGCCGCTCTGGAGCAGGCGCTGGAAGTCGCCGACGTAGCGCGCGAACTGGGTCTCGGTGTCCACCCACGGCCGCTGGGGCGCCGAGTGCGTCCACTCCTCTCCCATTCCGAGGTGGAAGACGACCGGGCGGTCGACGTACGCGGAGGACTTCGCGTCGGCGAGGAGGACGCCCTCGTTCTCCCTGTCGACGGGGACCTCGTAGGTCTGGAGGTAGTAGGCGAGCCGGTCGACCGCGCCGGCGGTCACTTGCGCGTCGGCGAGCCCCAGGTTCCGCAGCTCCTCGTCGAGCCGGTCCAGTTCGACGCCGGCCTCGGTCGCGTAGGCGTCGAGCGCCGCCGCGAACGTCCGGTCGCCGACGCCGTCGCGGAACGTCCGCAGCCACTCCGTGGCGGGGTGGTCGACGGCCGCCAACCGCCGCTCCCGGTCCGCGGTCGGGACGTCCATCCCCAGTTGTGCGAGGATCGGGGCGGCGTCGCCGACGGTCGCGTCGCTCCCCCGGAAACAGAGCCGGAGGAGCCGGACGAATGTCCGGTGGTGCGGGTCGTCCGCGAACCCCGGCCCGCCGTAGAAGGGGATGCCCGCGGCCTCGAACGCGGACTCGACGAGCGAGGAGTACTTCCCGCCGCCGTCGAGGACGACGGCGACGCGGTCCGCATTGTGCGTCGTGATCGTATCGCGGAGCGCGGCGACGATGTCGGTCGCCGACTCGAAGACGTGGAAGGGCGGGGGATCGAACGCCTCCCCGCTGAAGAGGTCGACGCGATCGAACGCCTCCGGGAGGACGCCGCGCTCCAGTTCGGTCAGCTGGTCGTACCCGACGACGGCGACGGACCCCCCGTCGTCGATCGCGTACTCCGTGAGCCGCTTCGAGGTCGTTCGCAGCGTCCGCATGACTTCGACGACCTCGCGGGTCGCGTCGTCGACGTAGGCGTCGTACTCTAAGACCGCGCCGAGCCGGCCGGTGTGTTCCCAACACTGGAGGACGTTCCCGACGGCGTACGCGACCGCCTTCCAGTCGTGGTCGGTCTGTCGGACGATCTCGAGGAACGCCCGGCGGTCCTCCGCCTGCTCGCGGCGACCGGCCGCGAGGCGGCGCGGCGTGGTCGCGAACGTTCCGAAGTGCGGGCGGTCGAGGCGGCGGTTGATCGCGCTCGCGAGCGGGGCGTCGGGGGTCACGACGAGGTCGTAGTCCCGGACCTCCGCGTAGAGCGACGCCGGTCTTTCGCGCTCCGAATAGGCACGACTATCGGGAGCCGGACGAGTCACAAAAAGATAGCGGGGACGCCGATCGGTTCGCCGAGTCCGGAAGCATCCGGAGGCGCCGTTGTGCGACGTATTCGACTCCGATCAGACGATCGATCGACGGCTTCCGAAGCTTGAGGACGCGGGGCTCGTGGACCGCTACGACCCGCAGGGGGACAGTCGTATCACGATCGCGGTCGAGTCTCCCTCATTGGCGAACGCGACGAGAGCACCTCGAAGCCGACTGAGTCCGGTTCCCGTCGCTACTCGACACCGACTCGCGAGCGGCGTCGGCCGAAATTGTGAGTCTCGTGTGCGCTCCGCACCGTCTCTAGTAACCGGCAACCGATCGGAACGGTAAGCGAGTGACGCCAGTGTTATAAAACGCAAGGAGAATACCCGCGCCTTTAGTACCTAGGAGAAGTTCTGTAACTACTTCCCGTAAATATTACTGTAAGAAGCGCCAGTAGTAGATTATGCCTCCTGAAGGGTATACGACAGTCACAATCAGCGATGAGTTGGCTGAGAAGCTCGCACGGATTATGACCCGTCACGATCGCTCCAGCTACGCTGAAGCGATCGAATATGCGGTTGATACAACCCTTGTTCAAGAAGACGAAATCACTGTACAGGAGTTGATTCAGTTGCTTGCTCAACGAGCAGAAGAACTGAACTGATTCGTTTTACAGTACAAATTACGGTATCTATCTTCAAAACTTCTGCTAAGTACTATAGGCGCGGGATGAATCCGACAAGCTCTCCACACCGACCATTTGATCCGAGACTCTACAGTAGAATTAGGACTAGTTCGGCAACGGACCGCGAGTGAGTGGGCGCTACAGGATTTGAACCCGTGGCAACTTGGTCCGAAGCCAAGCACTCTGTCCAAACTGAGCTAAGCGCCCTCACGTCGGCTTACTTCCGAGAGCGTGTTAAGTCCCGCGATTCGAAACCGGCGCCGCGCAGTCCGTCGGTTCCGGCCCGGCGTCGCCGATCGGTCGATTCGCCTGCGTGATAGATTTCCACGGTCCGGCGGCGTTCGGCCCCCCACTGGCGGCCGAATTCGCCGTCCGATCGGGTCCACGGCCCGATCGAGACGCGCCGTCGCGTCGCAGGGGCCGATCAAAAAGAATATTATTCGGAGCGGGCATGTTCAGGTAGTAGATGTGTCTTGGTCGCACGGCCTCGCGGCCGAACGAGTGGATCGCGCCGACGTCGCCGCCCCCGAGGTGCGTCCATGTATGAGCTGACGCCGCATTTCGACGCCGAGGTCGATCCCGGGACCAACATTCTGTTGACCGGCCCGCCGCTCAGCGGGAAGCGGTCGATAATGATGGACGTCCTCGCCGCAGGGACCGATCGCGACGAGGGCGCCATCGTCGTCACCACCAAGGACGGCGCCGATCGGGTGCTCCGCGACTACGAGGAGCGGACGCCCTACGAGGGGAAGCCCGTCGCGGTCGTCGACTGCGTCACCCGCCAGCAGGGGGGCGAGACCCGCGAGTCCGACCGTATCAAGTACGCCTCCTCGCCGGTAGACATGACCGGGATCGGGATCAAGCTCTCCGAGTTCCTCCAGGCGTTCGGCGACCGCGGTATCGATCAGAACCGCGTGATGGTCCACTCGCTGTCGACGCTGCTGATGTACTCGGACCTCCAGACGGTGTTCCGGTTCCTCCACGTGTTCACGGGCCGCGTCCAGAGCGTCGACGGACTGGGACTGTACAGCATCGACTCGACCGCCCACGACGACCAGGCGATGAACACGCTCAAACAGCTGTTCGACGGCATCGTCACCGTCCCCGAGGACGGCGACCCCGAGATCCGACTCCCCTGACCGGGAGCCGACGACCACGCTTCTCTTCACAGCGGCTAGGGATCCGTTTAATCGCATGGCGATCGAATCGTCGACCATGCCCGTCACGGACGACGCCGGACTCGACCGCCTGCTCGACGCCGAGACGATCGCCGTCGTCGGCTGTTCGACGACGCCCGGGAAGGCCGCGCACGACGTGCCCGCGTATCTTCAGGACCGGCGGTACCGCGTGATCCCGGTGAATCCGTTCGCGGACGAGGTGCTCGGCGAACCGGCGTACGACGCGGTCGGCGACGTGGAAGAAGAGATCGACATCGTTGACGTGTTCCGGCCGAGCGAGGAGGTCCCGGAGATCGCCGAGGCCGTCCGCGAGCGACACGCGTCGCGCGGCGACGCCGGGACGCTGTGGCTCCAACTCGGGATCAGCCACGACGAGGCGGCCGCGGCCGCGGAGGAGGACGGAATCGACGTCGTTCAGGACCGCTGTCTCAAGGTCGAACACGGTCGACTGCGCGGATAACGGACCGGGCGGCGGCCGCGGTACCGGCCGGTGTCTGGGCGGCGTCGCGCCGCTCCGCCACCTACCCCTCCCACTCCTCGAAGGACCGGTAGACGCCCTTCGAGAGGTAGCGCTCGGAGGAGTCGGGGAAGACGGTGACGACCGCGTCGTGCGGGGCGTCTATCTTGCCGTCGCGGATCTCCCGCGCGACCCGCTTCGCCGCGATCGCGTTCGCGGCCGACGAGGAGGCGACGAGGTGGCCCTCCTCGCTCGCGAGCCGGCCCATCTCCTCGTGGACGTCGCGGTCGTCTATCGCTTGGATCTCGTCGACGAGGTCCGGGTCGAACAGCTCGTTGCGTCCGGTGTCGTGGGTGCCGATCCCCTCGGTCTTGTACGCCTCGTGGTCGACGTCCTCGCCGAGGAACTCGCGGTACGCGGAGCCGGCCGGCTCGACCGCGACGACGTGGGTGTCCGGGTCGGCCTCGCGGAAGTAGCGGGCGATCCCCATCAGCGTCCCGCCCGTGCCGCAGCCGGCGACGACCGCGCCGACCTCGCCGTCGAGGGCCTCGTCGATCTCGGGGGCGGTCGTCTCGTAGTGTGCCTCGGCGTTGAGCGGGTTCGAGAACTGTTGGGGGACGACCGCGTCGTCGAGCTCCGCCGCGATCTCGTGGGCGCGGTCGATCGCGAGCCCCATCCCGTCCTCGCTCGGCGTGTTCACCACCTCGGCGCCGAGCGCGCGCATGAGCTGCTGTTTCTCCACCGAGAAGCGCTCGGGAACGACGAAGACGGCGTTTAACCCCAGCTGCTTGGCGGCGACCGCGAGCCCGATCCCGGTGTTGCCGGCGGTCGGCTCGACCACGGTGCCGCCCTCGCCGAGGTCGCCCCGCTCCAGCATGCGTTCGAGCATGTACCTCCCGATGCGGTCCTTGATGCTCGCTCCAGGGTTGAACGACTCCAGCTTGGCGTACACCGGCACCGCGGTCGGCGCGTCGTGGACCTCGACGAGCGGCGTCTCCCCGATCGCCTCCAACACCGACGACAGGGGCTCCCGATGACTGGTCATAGGGCGGCAAACGTTGCCGGGTGATTTGTGTGTTGCCATCGCTCGCTCCCGATCCGGGGCTCCAGAGCGGCGGCGTGACTTGCCGGGATCTGGCGGCGAGCGGCGAACGATGTCCGGTCGACCGTGACGCTCGGCGCCGCGGATCGAACACACTTATGCCGGTCGTCCGGTTCCGACACTGTATGAGCGAGACCGATGCGGAGGCCGAGGTGACGGTCGTCCTGCCGGACGGATCAGAACTCACCGTTCCGGCGGGCTCGACAGTCGAGGACGTCGCCTTCGAGATCGGCCCCGGGCTCGGTCGCGACACCGTCGCGGGGAAGATCGACGGCGAACTCGTCGAGAAGCACGCGGCGGTCCACGACGGCGCGCGGATCGAGATCGTCACCGACCAGTCCGACGAGTACCTCACGGTGTTGCGCCATTCCGCGGCCCACGTGTTCGCGCAGGCGCTCCAGCGGCTCCACCCGGAGGCGACGCTGACGATCGGCCCGCCGACCGACGACGGCTTCTACTACGACGTGACCGACGTGGACGTCGACGAGGACGACCTGGCCGCCGTCGAGGCGGAGATGGACGAGATAATCGCCGCCGACTACGACATCGAGCGCGAGGTCCGCTCGCGCGAGGAGGCGAAAGAGATCTACGCCGACAACGAGTACAAACGCCAGATACTCGACGAGGAGGCCGACGGCGAGGAGGTCACCTTCTACGTCCAGGACGACTGGCAGGACCTCTGTCAGGGCCCGCACGTCGAGTCGACCGGCGAGATCGGCGCGGCGACGCTGCTCGAGGTGTCGGCCGCCTACTGGCGCGGCGACGAGGAGAACGACACGCTGACGCGCGTGTACGGCACCGCGTTCGCGAGCGAGTCCGACCTCGAAGAGTACCTCGAACTCCGCGAGGAGGCCCAAGAGCGCGACCACCGAAAGATCGGGCAGGAGATGAACCTCTTCTCGATCCCGACGGTGACCGGCCCCGGCCTGCCGCTGTACCACCCGCCGGGGAAGACGGTGCTGCGCGAGCTGTCCGACTTCGCGAACGAGCTCAACCGCGAGAAGGGGTACGAGGAGGTCGAGACGCCGCACGTGTTCCGGACGGAGCTGTGGAAGCAGTCCGGCCACTACGAGAACTACAAGGACGACATGTTCCTCCTCGACGTGAACGACGAGGAGTACGGCCTGAAGCCGATGAACTGCCCGGGCCACGCGACGATCTTCGACCAGCAGAACTGGTCGTACCGCGACCTCCCCCAGCGCTACTTCGAGAACGGGAAGGTGTACCGGAAAGAGCAGCGCGGCGAGCTGTCGGGCCTCTCGCGCGTCTGGTCGTTCACCATCGACGACGGCCACCTGTTCGTCCGCCCCGACCAGATCCGGCAGGAGATCGAGTCGGTGATCGAGATGATCTTCGAGGTCGTGGAGACGCTCGATCTGGAGGTCGAGGTCGCCTTAGCGACCCGCCCCGACAAGTCCGTCGGCGGCGACGAGATCTGGGAGTCCGCCGAGGAGCAGCTCCGCGACGTGCTCGAATCGGGCGGCTACGACTACGACATTGAGCCCGGCGACGGCGCGTTCTACGGCCCGAAGATCGACTTCGGCTTCGAGGACGCCCTCGGCCGCGTCTGGGACGGTCCGACCGTCCAGCTCGACTTCAACATGCCCGACCGGTTCGACCTGACCTACACGGGCGAGGACAACGAGGAGCACCAGCCGGTGATGATCCACCGGGCGCTGTACGGGAGCTACGAGCGGTTCTTCATGGTGCTGATCGAGCACTTCGACGGGAACTTCCCGCTGTGGCTCGCGCCGGAGCAGGTTCGGATCCTCCCCGTCTCCGACGAGACGCTGGGCTACGCCCACCGCGTGAAGAACGAGCTGGAAGACGCGGGCTTCCGCGTCGAGGTCGAGGACCGCGACTGGACCGTCGGCCGCAAGATCCGCGCGGGCCACGACGACCGCCTCCCGTACATGGTCATCGTCGGCGACGACGAGCAGGAGGCGGGCACGGTCTCGGTGCGCGACCGCTTCGAGAACCAGCGCGGCGACGTCGACCTCGACACGTTCGTCGACCACCTCGTCGACGAGCGCGCGGAGAAGCGGACGGAGCCGGACTTCGTCGACGCCGAGTGACCGAACGGCTCAGGCGGCCTCGACGCCGGTGATCTCGAACCGGGCGCCGTCCGCCTCGGACGCCGTCACTCGCACCGCCCAGCCGTGCGCGTCGGCGATCTCGGCGACGATGTTCAGCCCGAACCCCGTCCCGTCCGTCGTCGTCGTGTAGCCGGTCTCGAACACCTGGTCCCGCTCCGCTTCGGGGATCCCTTCTCCGTCGTCGGCCACGTAGAACCCGGCGCCGTCCGCGAGCGGTCCGACGGTGACCGTCACGTCCTCGCCGCCGTGTTCCACGGCGTTCCGGAACAGGTTCTCGAACAGCTGTCGCAGCCGCGCCTCGTCGGCGAGGACTTCAGAGTCGTCGAGCGCGACGCGGAGCGTCCCGCCCCGACTGTCGCTCGTCTTCCACGCGTCGGTCGCGAGCGCCGCGAGGTCGACCGGGTCCGGGTCCTCGACGTCGCTCCCCTCGCGCGCGAGCGCCAGCAGGTCGTCGATGAGCGTCTCCATCCGTGAGAGCGACCGCTCGATCGGGGCGATGTGGTCGCTGTCGGACTCCTCCGCGAGGAGGTCCAGCCGACCCCGGGCGGCCGTGAGCGGGTTCCGGAGGTCGTGGCTCACGACGCTGGCGAACTCGTCGAGCCGGTCGCGTTCGCGTTCGAGCTGCTCCGCCGCGTGCTGTCGCTCCAGCTCGTAGCTCACCCACCGCGTCAGCAGTTCGACGAACGTCCGCTGCGTGTCCGTGAACGGCTCGCCGCGCGGCGTGGTCGCGGCGAAGCAGAGCGTCCCGTACTGCTCGCCGTCGATCTCGACCTGTCCGCCGATGTACGTCTCGAGGCCGAACGTCTCGTAGGCCGAGTCGTCGTTCCACCCGTTCTCGGAGGCGTCGACGACTGTCAACAGCCGGTCGCGCTCGATGGTCCGCTTACAGTACGCCTCGTCGAGGGGGCAGGTCTCGCCGGCCTGTAGCAGCGGGTGTT
Source organism: Halorubrum sp. SD612 (assembly GCF_002135005.1). Lineage (NCBI taxonomy): Archaea > Methanobacteriati > Methanobacteriota > Halobacteria > Halobacteriales > Haloferacaceae > Halorubrum > Halorubrum sp. SD612. The sequence continues at coordinate 15,213 of NZ_NEWI01000032.1, forward strand.
CCGCGTGCGATATCTCGACGTGCTGGGTGCCGTCCTCGATCCGGGTGAGGAAGCCGTTCGGCACGTCGAGGTACTCGCAGCCGAGCGTCAGTATCGCCTCGACCTTCTCCTCGAAGGTGCGGTCCTGGTCCGAGGAGACCGCGTAGAGGCGCTGGATGGCCCGGAGGCTCTCCCGCTGGCGCCGCTCTAGGTCGCGTCGCTCGGTGATGTCCCGGAGGTACACCGAGAGCCCCTCGTCGGAGGGGAACACGCGCACGTCGAACCAGACGCCCAGCGGTTCGTAGTACGAGTCGAACGAGACGGACTCTTGGACGTCCATGGCGTGGTGGTACCGCTCGTAGAACTCCGTCCCGGTCGAATTCGGGATCGAGTCCCACAGGTGACACCCCACAACCGTCTCGCTCGGATCGACCGCGTCGTCGCGCATCGCGGCCCGCAGGATCCGCCGTCCCTCCTCGTTGGCGTACGTGACCCTCCAGTCCGCGTCGAGGGCGAAGAACCCGTCGGCCATCCGGTCGATGACGGTCTGGAGGTCCTGGTCTGCGCTCGATTCGCCCGCGCGGTCGCTCATGTCGCGTCATACGCGTCACGGGGATTTAGGTACCGGTGGTCACCGCCCCGGACCACCGAGCGTCTGCGCGGGTCGACGGAGTTCGATCGGCCGGGCGCCCGCTCGCGGTGCGGCGACTTCGATCGGCCGGGCACCCGCTCGCGGCGCAGCGATAGCGGCCGGCCGTCGTCGTCGGCCGTCACTGCGTCGGCGAGCCCGCGCGTTCCGTCGGGTTTTTGTCACCGCTGGCTGGACTCAAGCGCATGTCAGAGCGATACGCCGAACGCGGCGTCGACGAGAAAGCGCCCGACGTGGGGGAGCTGACGCCGCCGGACCGCACGCTGATGGGCCCCGGTCCGAGCGACGTCCACCCGCGCGTCCTCAAGGCGATGAGCACGCCGCTCGTCGGCCATCTCGACCCGTCGTTCGTCGAGATCATGGACGAGGTCCAGGAGCTGTTGCGCTACACGTTCCGGACCGACAACCAGTGGACGATCCCGGTCTCCGGGACCGGGTCGGCGTCGATGGAGGCCGCCATCGGCAACCTCGTCGAGCCGGGCGACACGATGCTGGTACCGACGAACGGCTACTTCGGCGGCCGGATGAAGTCGATGGCCGAGCGCGCGGGCGGCGAGGTCGTCGAGGTGGACGCTCCGTGGGGCGAGCCCCTCGACCCCGTCGACGTCGAGCGCGCCTTCAACGAACACCAGCCGGACGTGTTCGGGTTCGTCCACGCGGAGACGTCGACGGGCGTCCGCCAGCCGAACGTCTCCGAATTGACCGACATCGCGCACGCTCACGACGCGTTCGTGATCGCGGACTGCGTCACCTCGCTCGGCGGCGTCGAGATGCGCGTCGACGAGTGGGGCGTCGACGCCGCCTACTCCGGCCCGCAGAAGTGCCTCTCGTGTCCGCCGGGGGCGAGCCCACTCACGCTCAACGACCGCGCGATGGACAAGGTGCTCGACCGCGAGGAGCCGGCCCGCTCGTGGTACCTCGACCTCTCGCTGTTGGAGGGGTACTGGGGCGACGAGCGCGCGTACCACCACACCGCGCCGATCACGAACGTGTACGCGCTCCGCGAGGCGCTCCGCCTCGTCGCCGAGGAGGGGATCGAAGAGCGGTGGACGCGTCACCGCGAGGTCGCCGGCGACCTGAAGGTAGGGCTCCGCGATCTGGGCCTCGAAATGAACGCTCCCGACGAGTACTGGCTCCCAAGTCTGAACGCGGTCCGGGTGCCCGACGGGGTCGACGACGCCGCCGTCATCGACCGCCTGCTCGACGAGTACGACCTGGAGATCGCCTCCGGGCTCGGGGACCTGGAGGGCGACATCTGGCGCATCGGCTGTATGGGGCACTCTGCCCGCCCGAAGAACGTCGAGTACGTCCTCGCGGCGCTCGAGGGCGCCCTGGCCGAGCAGGGGTACTGACGCGTCGCGGCAGCGCGACCGCGACCGCTCCGGCTATCGAGAGGTTTTTCACCGTCCGTCCCCCGTCCCGCTAAGGGTATGAACGATCTACGAACCGGGCTGAGCTACGGGGACGTGCTGCTCGTCCCGCAGCGGTCGCCCGTCGACAGCCGGAGCGACGTGGACCTGTCGACGCGGTTCACGCCGAACGTCGAACTGGAGACCCCGCTGGTCTCGGCGGCGATGGACACCGTCACGGAGGCCGAACTGGCGATCGAGCTCTCGCGGGCCGGCGGGCTCGGCGTCCTCCACCGCTTCCTCACCGTCGACGAGCAGTCGGCGCAGGTCGAGCGGGTGGCCGCGGCCGGCGAGCGGGTCGCGGCCGCGGTCGGCATCAACGAGGACCACCTCGCTCGCAGCGCCGCGCTGGTCGACGCTGGCGTGGACGCGATCGTCGTCGACGTCGCGCACGGCCACCTCGACCGGACGATCGCGGCCGTCGAGGAGATCGCTGCGGAGTTCCCGGAGACGGACCTCGTCGCCGGCAACGTCGCCACGCCGGCGGGCGTCGAGGACCTCGCGGCGGCCGGGGCCGACTGCGTGAAGGTCGGCATCGGGCCGGGTTCGCACTGTACGACGCGGAAGGTCGCCGGGGCCGGCGTCCCACAGCTCACCGCGGTCGACGACTGCGCGACCGCGGCCGCGGACCTCGACGTGACGATCTGCGCCGACGGCGGCATTCGGACCTCCGGCGACGCGGCGAAGGCGCTGATGGCGGGGGCCGACACGGTGATGCTCGGGAGCCTCTTCGCCGGGACGGCGGAGGCCCCGGGGGCGGTCGTCGAGGTCGACGGGACGCGGTACAAGCGGTCGCGCGGGATGGCGACGACCGCCGCCGCCGAGGACCGGGACGACAAAGGCGCGAACGTGGGCGCCGACGAGGGCGTCGAGGCGCTGACGCCCTTCAAGGGCCCGGTGGGGACGGTCGCCGAGGAGTTCTGCCAGGGGATTCGTTCGGGCCTCTCGTACTGCGGCGGGCACACGCTCGAAGGCGCCCGGGAGCGCGCCGAGTTCATGCGCGTCGCCCCCGGCGCGAAGGAGCGCGAGGGGTTCCACACCGACGACGACTGGGAGGGGATCAGCGTGGACAGCGAGACGAAGCGGGTCGCCGACTCGACCGGCGGGTCGGCCGCCGAGGGCGACGACTGAACGGTCAACTGCGTCCGGTCCCGTCGCCGGCGGACACGAGGTGCGACCCGGTGCGTCACTGCGTGACGATATCACGGACCGCTTTTCACCGTGAGCGGACAGTCCGGCGTATGGCCGACGCCTTCGGACGCGCGCTCCGCGACCACAACCGTGGCGACCGGACGGAGCCGCTCTACCAGGGAGACGGCGAGGCGGTCCGCGAACATCCGATCGAGGCGTTCTATTTCACCGAGTTCGACCCCGACGACGAGGCGGGGTCGTGGCTAGCGTCCCGACTGGAGTGCCCGCTGGTCGACCTCGGCGCCGGCGCTGGCCGCCACGCGCTGCGGTTTCAGGAGCGGTTCGAGACGGTGGCCGTCGAAGCCAGCCCGGCGCTCGTCGAGACAATGCGGGACCGCGGCGTCGCCGACGCGAGGGAGGGCGACATGTTCGCCCTCCGCGAGTCGTTCGAGCGCGACCGATTCGCGTCGGCGCTCGCGATCGGGACGCAGATCGGGCTGGCGGGGTCGATGCGCGGGCTCTCGGCGTTCCTCAGCGACCTCGCGTTCGTGACGACGCCCGACGCGACCGCGGTGGTCGACTGCTACGATCCCGAGCACTCCGAGGCGGCAGACCTGTTCGGCTACCGCGCGGACCCGACGCCGGGGCTCGCGCACCGCCTCATGTGGTTCCGGTACGACGGGGAGACGGACCCGACGCTCCACTTCCGGCTGTTCTCGCCGGACCGACTCCGCGAGGCCGCCGTTGGGACCGACTGGGTCGTGGACGCGGTCGACCGCGAGGGCTCCGGCGACGGCCCGCACTACCGCGCCGCGCTGCGGAAGCGGTAAGCGGACGTGGCCGCTCGGTGTGCGGGCCGCACGCGGTCCTACCACGTCGTCAGCGCCGCGCGACCGTGGTCCCGCGCGAGGATCGCGAGGAACGCGAGGACGCCGGTGACCGCGAACGCGCCGCCGACGTAGAAGACGGACGCCATGCTCACCTCGACCATGAGCCAGCCGGCGATGAGAGGGCCGGCCACCGACCCCGGCCGCCACACCAGCTCTCGGATGCCGAAACTGGAGGCGACGCCGCCGTCGTCGGTCCCCTCGTCGGCGAACAGCGCCATGCTGGCCGGCTCCCGGAACGAGTCGGCGACGCCGAGGAGTCCCGAGAGGCCGACGAGCGGGAGGTACGCCGGCGGGAGCGCGCCCAGTACGGGGACCGTGACGCCGCTACCGAGGGCGGCACCGATCGGCGCCGAGAACGGGATCGCCATCGCGATCACCCCGTAGGCTCCGCCGCCGCCGAACACGAACAGCGACCGCCCGTAGGCGTCTGAGAGCCGACCCGTGAACAGTTGCCCGACCATGTTGGTCGCCTTCTCGGCGGTGACCGTCACCGCCACCGCGGTCGCGCCGACCGCGAGCCCCCCGCCGCCGACCGCCGTCCCCGCGTAGATGGGAACCCACGTCCGGACCATCGTCACCGCGAAGGCGTACTGCGCCCGGAACGTCGATATCGTCAGGAGCTTGCGGTTGACCGCGAGGTCGGTGAAGGGGAACCCCTCGATCCGCGTCGGGTCGTCGTCGAGCACGCCCCACGTGACGAGCCACGCGGCCACCATCAGCGCCGTGATGACCCCGAAGACGGGCCCGAAGCCGACGGCGTCGTAGATGGCGCCCGCGCCGAGCGAGCCGAGTATCGAGGCGGCGAACGAGGCGGCGTTCGCCTTCCCGATCTTGTCTGCCCGGGTGCCCGCTTCGGCGATCTGGCCGACGAGCGAGAGCGTCATCAGCCCCGCGCCGGTGACGACGAACCCCTGAAGCGCGCGCACGGCGACGAACGTGGCCGAGGAGTCGACCAGCGGGAACAGCGCGTACACGCCCGCACCGGCCACGAGAACGGCGAGGAGGACGCGCCGCTTGTCGAACCGGTCGCCGGCCCACGCGAGCGGGACCACCGCAGCCGTCTGCGCGAGCGTGAACCCGGTGGTGTACATCCCGATGACGAAGCCGGCCGAGACCGTGACGCCCAACACGGTGACCGCCTGCGGGTCCAAGGCGTTGATGTACGTCGGCAGAAGCGTCAGCAACGTGATGAAGCCGAACCCCTCCGCGAACCGAGTGAGGTACAGCGCCCAGAACTGCGATCGCTTCGGTCCGTCCGTCGCGTTGCTCACACGCGTCCGCCGTCCGGTGATTCAAAAGGGGTTACGGTTCGAAGGCCGGGGCCCGACGCTCGACGGCTCGTCCGCCCGGACCGGGGCGGCTACAGCGCGTCGGCGAACTTGTCGCGCCGGAAGAGGTCGATCTCCTGGGCCGTCGAGCCGGGCCGCGACGCGGCGAAGGCAATCGCCTCAGCCACCTCCTCGGGCTCGGTGACGCTCCCGGGCTCGAACCGCTCCTCGAACGGCTCGCCGTCCTCGCTCCCGAACTCCGTCCGGACCTCCGAGGGGTTGACCACGGAGACGGCCACGCCCTCGTCGCCGACCTGCGCCGCGACGCTGTGCGCGAACCCGCGGACCCACCACTTCGTCGCGGCGTACACGGGGTTGAACGACCGCGGGTACTCCCCGGCGAAGCTGCCGACCGCGATCAGGCTCCCCTCGCTCTCCGTGAGGTGCGGGAGCGCCGCGCGCGTGAGGAAGAACGCGCCGTCGACGTTCGTCTCCTGCATCACCGAGTACTCCTTGTCGGTCATCGTCGCCACGTCGCTCCCGCGGGCGACGCCCGCGTTGACGACGGCCACGTCGAGGTCGCCGAACTCGTCGACCGCGGCCTCGACCGCCGCTTGCGAGGTCGCCGGGTCGCGCACGTCGCCGTCCGCGACCACGGCCTCGACGCCGTGCTCGGACCGCACGTCGTCCGCGACCGATTCGAGCGCCTCGCGCCGCCGCGCCACGAGGACGACGTTCGCCCCGCGCTCGGCGAGCGCGTGCGCCGTCGCCTCACCGATTCCCGAACTCGCTCCCGTTATCACCGCCGCCGCGTCGTCGAGACTCGACATGTACGCAGCGTCGTCGTCGGCGAAGCACATAAATCACCCACGCCGGGGCGAGCGGCGCAGGGGCGGTTGAGCGAACTGCTCGCCGACCGCCTCAGCGGTTGGAGGAGGTGACGCGTCGGTGGTTCGCGCCCGCCCGCATGTCCACGTGGCCGCAGCGCTCGCACCGCCACACGTACGCGCCGGTCTTCACCGCCGCCCGTTCGCCGTCGACCCGTTCGGTCCAGTCGCTCCCGCACCGGGCGCACTCGTCGGGGCGGTACTTGCTCTCGACGGATTCCTCCTCGGCGACGCCGTCGCCGTCGCCGACCGCGATCCCCTCGGCGACGGCGCGAACGTCCTCGCCGCTCATCCGTCGTCGCAGCCGAGTCAACTACTCCTGGAAGCGCTCGGTCCGGCCGACAAGTCGGTCGTACCGGCCGTCGTCCGTCGGATCGCCGCCGTCCCGCCACTCGTACGCCGAGATAAGCACGGTGGTCCGGTAGTACTGGTCCAAGAGCAGGTGGTAGTCGGCCCGGCGGAACAGCGTCTCGACGGTGTCGACGAGGTCCGCCTCGAACACCGGGCGTTCGATGTCGCGGCCGTACGGCGCCTCCGCGTCCGGGGCCGACCGCTCCCTGACGCAGAGCACGCGACAGAGCGACGCCTCCGACCGCGACCGTTCCAGTATCTCCTCGGCCGCCCCGTCGCCGAGCGACTCGTCCGGCACGAGGACCGCGACCCCGCCGTCGAACGCCTCGGCGAACTGGGCGGTCGTCAGCCCTCGGCGGGGGCGTACTCGTCGAGCCAGAGCCCGGAGAGGTCGGCCCGGGTCTTGTTCGCCTCGCAGACGACGACCGACGAGGCGAGAAGCGCCACGGGAATCACCCACCGCGGGCCGCTCGGCGCGACCGCCCGACCGGCCGCGGCGTGGCGTCACTCATCGCGCTCCGTCGGCGCGGCGCTCGACTCGCGCATCGACTCGGAGAGCCGCCTCGGCTCGACGGAGAACGGGTGGACGGTCATGAGGTCCTCGACGAGCGATACGGCCGTCTCGACCGACCGCTCCGCGCGCCGGAGGTCAGCCTCGATGAAATGACGTTATATTGATTATTTCTGGGTGTTTCGTCGAACACAGCGCGGGTAGCCGGGATAATCTGTTCGGTCGCTGCCGTGCTGAATGCCCGGATAAGTGCGCCACATGGGCTCGTTTCGACCCTCGATCACGGCCTCGACCGGCGCTCGGAGCGCCGAGGGCTCTCGTACATATCGAAATTATTTAAATATCGCATACTGGAATACATCCGAAAATGGCTCCCGACACTCAGATGAATCCCGTCGTTATCGTGGGGGCGGCGATCATCGTCGTAACAGGGGTGATGAGTGTGCTCGTGGACGTCGACTTTGGGATACTCGCACTCCAGGCCGCGGTTCCGATGCCCATCGGAGTCGGATTGGTGTCGTACGGGCGGCTCCGATCGGACGGGGTCGCCGCGACGAGCCAGCGGACGGTGTTGAAATGGACTGTCACCGGATTTCTCGCGTTCGTGATTCTCGGAGCCTGGTTCGGGGAGATGGCCTCCCGAGCGGACTCGTCGATCCTGCTCTCGATGACCGGATCGCTGAGCGTCGGCGCGGCGCTCGGCACGGTCATCGGCGTGTACGCGGCGCGGCTTCGTCGTACGAACGAGGAGCTCGCGGAGACGGTCTCCGAACTCGAACGGGCGAACGAGCGCCTGACGATGCGGAACGAGCAGCTGGATCAGTTCGTCGACGTCGCCAGTCACGACCTCCGAAACCCGGTGAACGTCGCGAAAGGGCGGAGCGAACTCGCCCGCAGGGAGTCCGACAGCGAACACCTCGAAACGGCGGACGCCGCCCTCACTCGCATGGAGGCCCTGATCACCGACCTCGTCTCGTTGACGAAGGCGGGCGACCGGATCGACGAAGTCGCCCCCGCGAATCTCGAAGCGGTCAGCCGGTCGGCGTGGGGGAGCGTCGACACGGGCGACGCGTCGCTGCGCGTCGAGACAGAGATAGCCATTTCCGCCGATGAGAGCCGATTGCGACAGATCTTGGAAAACCTGTTCCGCAACTCGGTCGAACACGGCGGCGAGGACGTGACCGTGCGGGTCGGAGCCATTCCGAACGGGTTCTACGTCGAAGACACCGGCGCGGGGATTCGAGACGACCTTCGCGACCGACTGTTCGAAGACGGAGTCACCACGGGCGAAGGGGGCGCGGGCCTCGGACTGACCATCGTCAAGCAGATCGCCACCGCTCACGGGTGGGAGATAGGCGTCGAGCAGAGCGCCGAGGGCGGCGCTCGCTTCGCGTTCACGGGCGTTGAGTTCCCAGACGGGTGAGGAGTGTCACACGCAGTCTGACTCCGGCCACCCCGCGGGCCGGAATCGAGTGCCGGTCCTGTGGCGCTCGATCCCTCGTCCGTTTGTCCGTGCGGTCCGCCAGGAGTCCCGTCGACGGGCAGAGCCGTCCGTTCAACGTTCGTATCAACCGTCTCGGCACGACTCTTCCCCCTCGGCTAGTTCTCCGAGCCGTCGGCCACCTCGATGGCGCCGATCTGCCGTTCTACCCCGTTCGTGACTCCGCCTTTCGAGACGGCGGCACAACGCGGGAACTCGTCAGTAGACGGTGGACCGTTATGAGAAGCGGGCCGGGCGCGATTTGAACGCCTCACGCCGTGTACGTGCCGTACACGGGCGCTCGGCAAGTAATGGATACTGGGGAATCGCTGTTGGTGAGCTGAGCGCGAGGCCCACCAATGACAACCGATCTCAAGCCGATCGACCCGCAGGAAGCAAAGGAGTGGTATCTCGAAAACCGTCGTGGCGAATTGGCGGATGCGACCTACAAGGCGCACAAGTATCGACTCTCTCCTTTCGTTGAGTGGTGCGATACCGAAGGAGACGTGAGCAACATGAACGACCTAAGCGGTCGGCACTTCCACCAGTACAAGAAGTGGCGACGGGAGAAGGGCGACTGTAACAAGGTCACGATGGCGACGCAACTGAGTACGCTCAAGGTCTTCATCGACTTCTGCGAAAGTATTGACGCCGTCCGTCCCGGTCTATCCGATTACATCGATCCGCCGACGATGAAGAACAAGGAGGACGTGAACGACGACTACGTCGATGCGGAAACTGCTCAGGCGATTATCGAGCATCAACGGAACTTCAACTACTCCCAACGCGAACACGTCATCTTCGAGCTACTGTGGCACACAGGGATGCGAAACGGTGCGCTTCGGGCTATCGACCTCAAGGACTACGACAAGGATGAGCGTACTCTCGAAGTACACCACCGTCCGGATCAGGGAACCCCGCTAAAGAACGGGAAAGAGGGCCAACGTGTTGTCTCTCTCAAGCCGAAGGTCAACCAGATCGTGCGGGATTACATCGACCATCACCGATTCGGTAAAACGGACGATTCTGGACGCGAACCGCTACTGACGACTCGCCAAGGTCGTATCTCCAAAACATCCATCCGGAGTAACTGTTATCGGGCTACTCGTCCTTGCGAGTATGGGCTTAACTGTCCCCACGACAGAAACCCCGACGACTGCGAGGCCGCAAGTTCCTATCACGCGGCCTCAAAGTGTCCGTCCTCTCACGCATCACACTCGTTGAGGAAAGGGGCAAGCACGCACGCACGAAGGAGCGAAGTCCCGATCGAAGCGGTATCAGAGCGGATGGATGTGAGTGCGGACGTGCTGAAGAAGCACTACGACAAGCGTACGAAGAAGCAGGAAATGAAGAACCGACGAGGGTACTTCGATAACATCTGATACGAAGTGTATGCGGACATTAACAGTTATTATCGTACAGAGGCTCTGTTGGAAGCATTTTATCTAGATATAACTCAGCTTTGAACGTTAGCGTCGGCTGTTGAGTGAACGAAGAGGTGATCAATCTCTTCCATCAGGTCGTCGACGCTACGATCATCGTTGTCTCGAACCCACGAGAGAAGGTTGTAAACGGCTTCTTTCAGCGAGTGTTCGAGGTTCGCTCGAAGCGATGACGCTTTCGAGCGAACCGTCCCCAAGGCG
>NZ_NEWI01000330.1:0-1689 GCF_002135005.1 Halorubrum sp. SD612
CCCTTCGAGGAGCCCTCCGAGGCGACGCTCGCGGCGGCCCGCGACCTCGCGGCCGACGCGGACGCGACGCTCGCGGTCGGCGAGCGCTCGGGCGACGAGGGCGCATCCGCGGTCGCCGACGGCCCGAACGCCGAGGTGGCCGCGGCCGCGGACCGCGTCGTTCCCGTCCCCGCCGACGTGGGCGACGCGGAGCTGCTCGACGCGGTCGCGGCCGCGACGGCGGACGCGGAGTGAGTCCTCGCCCGCCGCCCGCGAAACGTCACCGTTTATCCGTTCGCCCGCGTCCCTCCGACGATGAGCGTTCCCTGCGTCGCCGTCGCCCGCGAGCGCGGCGAGACCGTCCGGAGCCGGCTCGCCGACGCGGACGCGCTCGACGGCGACCACGAGATAGCCGTCGACGGCGACACGATCTACATCCCGGTCGCGGACCGGGATCGGGTCCCCGCCGACCTCGCGGACCGGATCGTCGAGCGCGACGCGGCGGCCCGAGAGCGCCCGACGACCCCCGCCGAGATCCTCGGCTACGAGCCCTCCTTGGAGCGGCTGGGCGACATCGTCATCGTCGACGAGGACGACGACGAGCGCGCCCGCGAGATAGCGGAGGCGGTGATGGCGGCCGACCTCCCCTGCGACACCGTCCTCAACCGCGCCTCGCCGATCGAGGGCGAGCTGCGGGTCCGGCGGTGGGACGTGCTGGCCGGGAACGGCACCGAGACGGTCCACCGCGAGTACGGCCACGAGTTCCTGCTGGACGTCGCCGAGGTGTACTTCTCGCCGCGGCTCGCGACCGAGCGCCACCGCGTGGTCGAGCAGGCCTCGGCCGGCGAGTCGGCGATCGACATGTTCGCGGGCGTCGGCCCGTACGCGGTGCCGTTGGCCGCCCGCGGCGCCGACGTGGTCGCGTGCGACCTCAACGAGCGCGCCGTCGAGTACCTCCGCGGGAACGCCGAGCGCAACGGGGTCGCCGACCGGGTCACCGCCATCGCGGGCGACGTGCGCGAGCTCGCCGCTTCGCACGCCGACGCGGCCGACCGCCTCGTGATGAACCTCCCGCACTCCGCGGACGAGTTCCTGGAGACCGCCGTCGCGCTCGCCGGCGACGACTGCGTCGTCCACTACTACGACATCCAGCACGAGGACGACCCGTTCGGCCCGGGACGACGCGCGATCGAGGCGGCCGCGGGCGACGCCTACGCGGTCGACGTCGAGACCGAGCGCGTCGTCCGGTCGTACGCCCCCCACGAGTACAACGTCTGTCTCGACGTCCGCCTCACGCGCGTCGACGGCTGACCGCGTCGGTCCGTCCTCCGACCGCGTCCGATCGCCCTCGGATATAACGGCACGGACACGTCAGGCAGTTCACTTATGAGTGAGACACACTAACACGTACTCGCATGAGCGACGCCGCAGACCCCGAAGAGCGCATCGACGAGACGACCACCTGGCCGGAGCTGGCGATCGGGCTGTACGACCGACTCACCGGACGGAACGCCGAGATCCACTACCAGTTCGAGGACATGACCGTCGAGGTGCCGAGCGGCACGGGCGAGGACGCGGAACACGCCGAGTGGCGCGTCGACGGCGGCGTTCGGGTCACGACGCGTGAGCGGGAGTGACTCGCGGGACGCCCCCTCCGCAGCAGCCGGCCGCCTGACCACACCCACCCGACCCGCCCGACCCCCAGCCCAC
>NZ_NEWI01000331.1:0-1666 GCF_002135005.1 Halorubrum sp. SD612
GCCCGTTCACCGACGTGGGGCGCGTCGAGACCGTGGTGAAGGCGGTCCGCGACGAGTACCGGCTGCGCGGCTGCTCGGACCACAAGTACGAGGGGCGAGACCGCCCCTGCCTCGACTACGAGATGGGGATCTGCTCGGCGCCCTGTACCGGGGAGATCGCCGCCGAGGACTACGCCGAGGACGTGGCCGCCGCGCGGCGCTTCTTCGAGGGGGAGACCGGCGTCCTCGCGGACCCCCTCCGGCGCCGGATGGAGGCGGCGGCCGAGGCGAACGAGTTCGAGCGCGCCGCGAACCTCCGCGACCGCCTCGAAGCGGTCGAGGCGTTCCACGGCGAGGGCGGCGAGGCCGTCAGCGACCGGAGCGACGACCGCACCGTCGACGTGCTCGCGGCCGCCGTCGAGGGCGACGCCGCGCGGGTCGCCCGGCTCCACAGCGAGCGCGGCCAGCTCGTCGACCGGAGCCGACACCGGTTGGACGCGGCGGCGGTGGAGGAAGGGTCGACCGGCGACGGGGCGACGACGGACGAGGCGGACCCCGTCGACCCCGACGCCAACACCCCCGCCGCCGTCCTCGCGGCGTTCCTCGCGCAGTACTACGCCGAGCGGGAGTTCCCGGACGCGGTGCTGCTCGCCGAGCGGCCCGCCGACCCCGACGTGGTCGACTGGCTGGAGGGCGAGGGGGTCGCGGTCCGCGTGCCGGGCGCCGGCCGCGAGGCGAAGCTCGTCGAGCTCGCCCTCAAGAACGCCCGGAAGCGCGGCGGGCGCGACGACCCCGTGGGCGCGCTCGGCGACCGGCTCGGAATCGACCGTCCCGACCGGATCGAGGGGTTCGACGTGAGCCACGCGCAGGGGACCGCCGTCGTCGGCTCCGACGTGTGCTTCGTCGATGGGAGCGCGGAGACGGCCGACTACCGGCGGAAGAAGCTCACCGACCGCAACGACGACTACGCCAACATGCGCGAGCTGGTCCGGTGGCGCGCCGAGCGCGCGCTCGACGGCTCGGACGACCGGCCCGACCCCGACCTCCTCCTCATCGACGGCGGCGAGGGGCAGCTGGGCGCCGCCCGCGACGCGCTCGCGGAGACGGGGTGGGACGCCCCCGTCGTCGCGCTCGCGAAGGCGGAGGAGCTGGTCGTCACCCCGACCGGCACCCGGCGGTGGTCCGACGACGCGCCCGAGCTCCACCTGCTCCAGCGCGTGCGCGACGAGGCGCACCGCTTCGCCGTCTCCTACCACCAGACCGTTCGCGACGAGGTGGCGACCGTCCTCGACGACGTGCCCGGCGTCGGCCCCCAGACGCGCCGCCGCCTCCTGCGCCGCTTCGGTTCGGTCGAGAACGTCCGCGACGCCTCCCGCGACGACCTCACCGACGTCGACGGCGTCGGCGACGCGACCGCCGACACGCTGCGCGAACGTTTATAAATAGAGACGCGGCGGCGCGTGCCTCCGAGTGGCCGCCCTCGGCGGCCGCGAGGAGCACGCGCGAGGGACGCCGCGAGCGACGGGGGCGACCGAAGGGAGCCCCGAGCGAGCGGCGAGGCTGGGGAGGTGTGAGGCGCGGTTGCGGTGCGGTCGGGGCGGGACTCAAAGGGGCAGTCGCCGGCGGCTTCGCCGCCGGCTGCCCGTGGCGCGTCGCGCGTCTTCGTCCTCCCGGCTGGGGCTTTGGA
>NZ_NEWI01000332.1:0-1655 GCF_002135005.1 Halorubrum sp. SD612
GTTTTTGGTAGGTCTGCGCCACACCCGGGATCTACTCGTCCCGTTGCGTCGGCGGCGCCAGCTTTGTCTAAGAGACACCCGTGCAACCCGACGCCGCCGGCTTTGAGCAGGTCGTACAGCCGGAGCGCGCGGTCGCGGACGATCTCGACGTGTTTGGCGCCGTGGTCGTTGTACCCCTTCCGGTCGACCGGGTTGACGTTCTGCGCCTCGAGGTAGGCGACGACCGCCTCGTCCGACACGAGCCGCGACATGACCTCGTTGAGCCGCTCGTCCGGGAACGCGTGGTCCGCGTCCGGATCGTACTCGTGGCGTCCGGCGTCGGTGTCGGCGTCGATCTCGTCTCGCCCGTCCGGCGCGCCGTCCGCGGTCGGATCCGGGACGTCGTCGCCGTCGGTCGGGTCGGGGGCGTCGTCGGCAGGGTCGCTCATGCGTCCTCCAGAGTCGCCCGGCCGGGATAAATGTGCGAGCCGTGCGGCCCCGGCGGCCGCGGCCGTCCCGCTGGCCGCCCTCCGGTCGGACGGGGGAGCTCCGCGGCCGAGCCGGGACGGGTCCTGCCGGCGCCCCGACCGCTTATCCGGCCGCCCGCTGTGGCCCCGCACATGGCGTTCGATCCGGACCGCGTCTCGACGGTGACGTTCGACTCGTACAGCACGCTCGTGGACGTCGAGGCCGCCGAGGCGGCGCTCGCGGACCGGGTCCCGGACCCCGAGCCGGTGTCGCGGCTCTGGCGGTCGCGGTCGCTGGCGTACGCGTTCGTCGCGAACGCGGTCGACGCCTACCAGCCGTTCTACGAGGTGAACCGCGACGCGCTGACGCACGCGCTGGCGGCGCACGGCGTCGACCTCCCCGACGCGGAGCGCGACGAGATCCTCGCGGTGTACCACGAGCTTGAGGTGTTCGACGACGTGCGCGCCGGCGTCGAGCGGCTCCGCGACGCGGGATACGACTGCTACGTCCTCTCGAACGGGAACCCCGAGATGCTCGCGTCGATGGTCGAGCACGCCGACATCGCGGACCTGATCGAGGACGCGATCAGCGCCGACGAGGTGGAGACGTTCAAGCCGGCGGCCGACCTCTACCGCCACGGCGCGGCCCGGACCGGGACGCCGATCGACGAGGTGGTCCACGCCACCGCCGGCTGGTTCGACGTGCTGGGCGCTCGCAACGCCGGGATGCAGGCCGCGCGGGTCGACCGGAAGGGGACGCCGTGGGAGCCGTTCGGCGGCGACCCGGACGTCACGGTCGAGACGCTCCACGAGCTGGCGGACCTGCTCGGGGCCTGACCGGCCGCCGACCGAATCGCTCGGACCGCGGCGCCGCGGCAGTTTCGACCCCAGACACAACACATAAGCGCGCGACCGATCCATATGCCGGTGTGATTCGACCCGCGTCCGCACGCGGTCCGCAGTCGGCGGCAGCGACGCGGCTCTTCTCGAAAAAACGCGCGTGACCCGTCCGCCGGCGGGAGTGGCGACCCCGTCCCGGACGACCCCCGACCCGCGCGCACCGGTCCGCTAACTCGCCCGGACTCTCACCGACCCGGGCGCTCACCGACCCGAACCCACCGCAGCACCCATGACGGACACCACCACCACGACACCCTACGCGACGCACGACGAGACGGACAGCGAGACGACCGACGCGCCCTTCGAGGG
>NZ_NEWI01000333.1:0-1645 GCF_002135005.1 Halorubrum sp. SD612
GTTCTCGGTCCAGGAGCGGTACTTCGAGTACGACCACGTCACCGACGACGGCGAGCTCCTCGTCGAGGCCTCGGGCGGGGAGGTGACGGGGACGACGACGATACTCCCGCCGATCGAGATGGCCGCAACCTTCGTCGACGACAAGCGCGACGAGCCGTTCCGGTCGGAGTCGCAGGTGGAGCTCTCCGAGGGGAACTTCTCGATCAGCGCCGACCTCGGGGGCGCCGATCCCGGGACTCGACTGAACTACGAGCTGTACGACGGGACGACGCTCCGCGACAGCCGCACGGTGATCGTCGTCGACGACACCGACGACCCGGACCGGCTCGCGATCGACGGCGTGCCCGAGAACGCCACCGTCGCGGCGGGGGGGAACCTCTCCGCGCTCGGGATCGACGTCCGAAACGCCGGCGGACTGGAGGGAGAGGGAACGCTCGCGCTCGACGTCGACGGCGGTAACTTGACGACCGCCCGCGACCTGACCCTGTCGTCGAACGAGTCGCGCACCGTCGGCTTCCCGTCCGCGACCGTCCGCCTCGATCCCGGTGAGTACCCCTTCACCGCCACGCTCGACGGGGATCGGCGAAACGGAACCCTGGTCGTCGCGGAGAACCCGGCGAGGACGACGATCGACGATGACGGCGGCGGGGACGACGGTGGCGCGAACGACTCCCAGACCCCGTCGAACAGCAGCGATAGCGACGAGAACACCGCGAACACCGACGCGAACTCCACGGACGCCGCCGGAAACTCGACTGCGAGTGAGTCCGCGGGCGCCACGGACCCTGACGGGAACTCGTCGCGCGTCGACGGGAACTCATCGACTACCGACGGGAACTCTTCGAACCCGACCGGCGACTCCGGCGGTCAGGACGGTGAGAGCGAGCCGGCGACCCTCCTCCCGTTCGGGATCGGCACCCGCGAGGCGTTCGGCGGGACCGTCCTCGTCGGCGCGATTCACATCCTCGGCCACTGGGTGTGAGGCACGGGTTCTTCCGACGACCCGCGTCCGTTCTCATCGCTGAGAACCGCGGGGGAGCGATTAAGTGATCGCTGCGCCCGGTTTCAGACAACAATGGCTACGCGGGTACTCATCGCCGACGACTCGGAGTTCATGCGGAACCTCCTCCGGGAGATCCTCGAGGGCGAGTTCGAGATCGTCGGGGAGGCGGAGAACGGCGTGGAGGCGGTCAACATGTACGAGGAACACGGGCCGGACCTCGTGATGATGGACATCGTGATGCCGATCCGCGACGGCATCGAGGCGACGACGGAGATCTTAGAGGACAACCCCGACGCGACGGTGATCATGTGTACGAGCGTCGGGCAGGAGGAGAAGATGAAGGCGGCGATCAAGGCGGGCGCGGAGGGGTACATCACGAAGCCGTTCCAGAAGCCGAACGTGCTCGACGCCATCGGTTCGGCGGTATAATGCGCGTCGACGTCCGCGCGCTCGGCGCCTGTAACCGCCTCGCGGAACGGGGGGCGAAGCAGGCCGCCGGCGCGCTCTCGGATCTCACCGGGACCGACCTCGCGGTGGAGGTGACGGGCGCGAGCGTCGCCAGCGGCGAGGACCTCGCGGAGTCGTTCGCCGGCCGGGAGTCGATCGGCGTGAGCGTCGGGCTCCGCGGCGGGTTAGACGGCG
>NZ_NEWI01000334.1:0-1638 GCF_002135005.1 Halorubrum sp. SD612
CCCCGCCCCGCCGTTCCGCGCAAATTATCAAATGCGAATTCCGGGACGCACGGTTTATCATGCCGGTTGGGAGACGGTGACGTAGACATGACGGGACTTCGCGAGCGTCTGCGGCGGGTACTCGGACGGGGGAGCGACTCCCGGTCGGTCCCCGACGGGGGCGTCGTCGTCGAGGACGGCGAGGGAACGGACGCCGCGACGGCCGGGACAGCCGAGGCCGCCGGCCGGACCGAGGAGGGGCACGGCGTCACCGACGAGGACGGCGTGAACCGCGCGGCGACGCTCGCCGGCGCCGGCTTCGAGCAGGTGTTCAACGCCACCAGCATCCCGACGTTCATCCTCGACTGCGACGGGAACGTCGCCGAGTGGAACGAGTCGATCGTCTCGCTCACCGGCGTCGACCGCGAGGACGCGATCGGCCACGGTCACGTCTCCGAGCTGTTCTACCCGGACGGCCGCCGGGCCGACACGCTCGCGGACAAGGTGCTCGACGCCCCGTCGAACGCCGACGAGGCGTACGGCGTCGAACGCTGCGACTCCGCGCGCGACCGGTACCGCGACTCCAGCACGATGGTCGACCGGCACGGCGAGGAGCGCCACATCGAGTTCACGGCGACCGCGCTGTACGACGACGGCGAGCTCGTCGGCGTGACGGAGGTCGTCGTCGACCGGACGGAGACGGTGAACGAGCGCGACGCGACGAGCGAGCTGGTCGCGGAGGTCAGGGAGACCGCCGAGGCGATCGGCGAGGGGGACCTCGACGCCCGCGCGGGGTACCGCGACGCGTTCGACCACCTCGACGGCGACCTGGTCCGCGTCGTCGACGTCGTCAACCGGATGGCCGACAACCTCGACCAGCTCTCCTCGGGCGTCCACGAGAAGGCGCGCGACCTCGACGAGACGGTCGAGGAGGCGAGCGCCGCGGCCGCCGACATCGCGGAGAACGTCGACGAGCAGAACGAGCTCCTCGAAGAGAGCGTCTCCGAGATGCAGTCCTTCTCCGCGGGGATGGAGGAGGTCGCCGCGACGGCCGACGAGGTCGACTCCGCCGCGGTCGCGGCCGCCGACGCCGCCGACGAGGGGCTCGACGCGAGCGAGGACGCCCGCGAGGCGACCGAGGACGTCGTCGAGATCGGCGACGAGCTCGTCGAGAGCGTCGGCGCGCTCTCCGAGCGCATGGACGACATCGAGGAGGTGATCGAGGTCATCTCCGACGTGGCCGAGCAGACGAACCTGCTCGCGTTGAACGCCAACATCGAGGCCGCCCGCGCCGGCGAGGGCGGCGACGGCTTCGCGGTCGTCGCCGAGGAGGTGAAGAAGCTCGCCGACGAGACCCGCGGCTACACCGAGGAGATCACGGAGAGCCTCGACAAGCTGCAGGCGCAGTCCGCGGAGACCACGACCGCCGTCGAGCGCTCCCACGAGCGCATCGAGGACGCGGGCACCGAGATCGAGACGGTGCTCGACTCCCTCGAAGAGATCGCCGACGCCGTCGACGAGGCGGCCGCGGGCGTCGCGGAGGTCGCGCGCACCACCGACGACCAGGCCGCGACCGTCGAGGAGCTCACCTCCTCGCTGGAGGCGGTCCGCGAGCGCTCCGACCGCACCGAGGACGCGACCGAGCGCATCGTCGACGCC
>NZ_NEWI01000335.1:0-1631 GCF_002135005.1 Halorubrum sp. SD612
CCCCGGGGTCGACCGTCGACCCGCCGCGGGACGCGAACCACTCCTCGAAGCTCTCGGAGCGGAACGTCGGCAGCTCGCGGTCCGGCGCGATCCCCGCGACCGCCCCCATCACCTTGCGGGCGCCCGGGACCTTCGTCGCCGCGTTCGAGATCGGCGCGAGCGCGCTCCCGAGCGCCGAGAAGCGGTCGATGTCGCGGAAGATCCGCTCGCGGAGCCCCGACCCCTCCGCCTCGTGGTGCTCGTGTTTCACCTCGGCCTTCAGCTTCGCGAGGTCGACGCCGGTGGGGCAGTCGCTCTTGCACCCCTTACAGCCGACGCAGAGCCCGAGCACCTCCTCTTGGAACCGGTCGGAGTGGATCTCCTCGTCGTCGAGTTCGCCGCTGATCGCGGCCCGGAGCATGTTCGCCCGGCCGCGGGTCGCCTGGATCTCCTCCTCGGAGGCGCGGTAGGTCGGACACATCACGCCCGAGTCCGTCTCCCGGCAGGTGCCGCAGCCGTTACACAGCTCGACGAGGTGCGAGAAGCCGCCCTCGTCGTCGAAGTCCAGCTCGGTCTGCGGCTCGATCGACTCGTAGGCGGGGCCGTACCGGAGGTTCTCGCGCATGTCCGTGTCGGCGGCGGAGTCCGGGTAGCCGCGCTCGGCCGCCGTCTCGCCGTCGACGTAGACGACCTTCCCCGGGTTCATCCGCCACTCGGGGTCGAACGTCGACTTGAGCTCCTGGAACGCGCTCCAGAGGTCCTCGCCGTACATCTTCGGGTTGAACTCGGTGCGCGCGAGCCCGTCGCCGTGCTCGCCCGAGAAGGCGCCGTGGTGTTCCAAGACGAGGTCGGTGACGTCCTCGGAGATGGAGTGCATCTTCTCGACGCCCTCCTCCTCCTTCAGCGAGAGGATGGGCCGGATGTGGAGGGTCCCGCTCCCGGCGTGCGCGAAGTAGGCGGCCGAGGTGTCGTGGTCGGTGAGGACGTCCTCGAACTGCCCGACGTACTCCGCGAGCTCCTCGGGCGGCACCGTCGCGTCCTCGATGAACGGGTACGGCTTCGGGTCGCCCCGCATGCTCATCAGGAGGGGGATGGCCGCCTTCCGGAGCTTCCAGAGGTCCTCCTGCGCGTCGGGCGTGTACGCCTCCAGCACGTCGAAGGCGTCGCCCTCGTCGACGAAGTGCGCCGTCGTGTCGGCGATCGCGTCCTCGAAGTCGTCGACCAGCTCCGAGTCCCACTCCAGCATGAGCGCCGCGGCCGCGCGGTCCGGGATCGGCTCGGCGTACTGGGCGAACTCCTGTGAGCCCGCGGCGAGCGAGAACACCTCGTCGTCCATCAGCTCGACCGCGCTCACGGGGAACTCCAGCGCCTCGGGGACCGCCTTCATCGCGTCGACCAGCGAGTCGAAGGCGTACAGCGCGAGCGCCGTCTCCTCGGGGCGGGTGACGAGCGACACCTCGGCCTCGACTATCGTCCCGAGCGTCCCCTCGGCGCCGACGAACAGCTTCGTGAGGTTGATCACCTCCTCGCCGTCGTCGTTCTCGTAGATCACCTTGTGGAGGTTGTAGCCGGAGACCGAGCGCTTGAGGTTCGGGTACTTCTCGTCGATCTCGGACTCGTTCTCCTCGACGAGCGCCCGGGTCGTCTCGTAT
>NZ_NEWI01000336.1:0-1628 GCF_002135005.1 Halorubrum sp. SD612
ACTTCCCCACCGACGACCCGGCGGTGGTGACCTGTGGACTGCCGTACGCCAACGGCGACCTCCACATCGGTCACCTCCGCACCTACGTCGGCGGCGACGTGTACAGCCGCGCGCTCGAACGACTCGGACAGGAGACCGCGTTCGTCTCCGGCTCCGACATGCACGGCACCCCCGTCGCGGTCAACGCCGAGCAGGCGGGCGTCTCGCCCGAGGAGTTCGCGCTCGACTGGCACGAGCAGTACGCCGAGACGTTCCCCGAGTTCAACGTCGACTTCGACAACTACGGTCACACTCACGACGAGACGAACACCGAGGTCACCCAGCAGCTCGTCCGCGACCTCGACGAGGGGGGCCACCTCTACGAGAAGGAGATCATGGTGGCGTACGACCCCGTCGACGACCAGTTCCTCCCGGACCGCTACGTCGAGGGCACCTGTCCGTACTGCGGCGCGCACGCCCGCGGCGACGAGTGCGACGAGGGGTGCCAGCGCCACCTCGAACCCGGCGAGATCGAGGACCCCGAGTCGACGATCACCGGCAACCCGGCGGAGTACCGCGAGCGCACCCACCAGTTCTTCGCGGTCTCGGAGTTCGCCGACTACCTCACCGAGTTCCTCGACCGCCTCGAAGGCACCTCGAACGCCCGGAACCAGCCCCGGGAGTGGATCGAGCAGGGGCTTCAGGACTGGTGTATCACCCGCGACATGGACTGGGGGATCGACTTCCCCGGCGGCGAGGCGACGGAGTCGCCTCGGGAAGGCGGCGAAGCCGCCGACTCCCGGGACCTCGTCTTATACGTCTGGGTCGACGCCCCGATCGAGTACATCTCCTCGACGAAGCAGTACTCCGAGCGCGTCGGCGCCGACGCGTTCGACTGGGAGGCCGCGTGGAAGGAGGGCGCGAGCGACGAGCACCCGGAGGGCGGCGAGATCGTCCACGTGATCGGCCGCGACATCATCCAGCACCACACGATCTTCTGGCCCGCGATGCTGGAGGCGACCGACCACGCGGAGCCGCGCGCGGTGATGGCGAGCGGCTTCGTCACGCTCGGCGGGAAGGGGTTCTCGACCAGCCGCGACCGCGCGGTCTGGGCCGACGAGTACCTCGACGAGGGGTTCCACCCCGACCCGCTGCGCTACTACCTCGCGACCAACGGCGGGTTCCAGCAGGACGTCGACTTCTCGTGGGAGAAGTTCGCCGAGCGCGTCAACACCGAACTCGTGGGCACGGTCGGCAACTTCCTCTACCGCTCGCTCCTCTTCGCCCACCGCAACTACGAGGACGGCCCCGACGCCGACGCCCCGAGCGACGAGGTGGCGGCGCGGATCGACGAGGCCGTCGAGGAGTTCGCGGCCGCGGTCAACGGCTACTCCGTCCGCGCGCTCGGAGACGCCGTCACCGACCTCGCGCGGTACGGCAACGAGTACATCCAGCGCAACGAGCCGTGGAAGCTCGTCGACGAGGAGCCGGCGGAAGCCGAACGGGTCATCTACGACTGCGTCGCGCTCGCGAAGGCGATCGCCGTCTGCTTCGAGCCGCTGGCGCCCGAGAAGAGCGAGCGGCTCTGGGACCAGCTCGGCGAGCCCGGCTCGGTTCACGACGCGACCGTCGAGGCCGCCCGCGAGGGC
>NZ_NEWI01000337.1:0-721 GCF_002135005.1 Halorubrum sp. SD612
GCGCCTCCGGGAGGGGGGGGGGGGGGCGGAGGACGACGGGCAGGTCACCGCCCACGGCGGCCGGGGCCAGAACCGCGGGGAATCTGTCTGGGAGCGTCACGTGGCACGGATTACGAATCGGACCCATATATGTTCCGCGCTTCGGCGAACGGCGCCGAGGGGAGTCCGGCGTCGCGAACGGGCGCTGCGCCTCCCTGCGCCGCGATCGGTCCCCCGGACCGCGATCAGTCTCGGTCCGCGTCCGGCCCGTCGCCGCGCTCGCGCAAGATCCGGTCGACGATGTCGCCGCTGGAGAGCAGTTCGTCCTCGTACTTCGGTTCGCGGCCCGACGCGCGATCGACGCGGCAGTCGATCCCGCGCGAGTCGAGCGCGGCCGCGATGTCGGCCTCGTCGTGGTGCTGGTCGAACCCCAACACGATCACGTCGGGGTCGAGCCGCTCGATCGGGACGAACACGTCCTCCGGGTCGCCGAGGTGCGCCTCGTCGACCGCGTCGAGCGCGGCGACCATGTCGCGCCGCTGGCGGGCGCAGAGCACCGGTGCGGGCTTGTGCGTGACGTTGGTGCGGCGGGCGACGATGGCGTGGAGCTCGTCGCCGTGCGTCGCCGCGTCCTCCAGGTAGTGAACGTGGCCGGGGTGGAGCAGGTCGAACGTCCCCTGCGCGACGACCCGCGTCATTTGAACCACGAGCAGAAGCCACCGGCGGCCCCGTACGCCAGGCC
>NZ_NEWI01000337.1:730-1627 GCF_002135005.1 Halorubrum sp. SD612
GGGTCGTCTGGTTCCCCTCGTTGTCGAACGCCTTCCAGTCGCCCCAGCCGTAGGGGGCGCCGGCGATGATGTGCACCTTCCCCTGCCCGAACGTCGCGAGGTCGGCGTCGCTCGGTCGCAGCGCGCCGTTCGGGTGCGAGTGGACCGACCCGACCGCGCGCATGTCGTTCGGCTTCATGTTGGTGCGGACGGTGGCGCTCGTCGGGCTCGACTCCGTGCCCGGGATGACGAGCACGTCGGTGATCACCTGTCCGTCGCGGTCGAGGTCCAGCTTCCGGGCGTCGTCCGCGCGGAGGAACCCCATGTACTCGTTGGGGTGGGTCTCCTCGCTCGCCTCGAGCACGAACTCCAGGGTCTCTCGGGCGATCCCGAGGAGCTCGTCCGAGCGGAACAGTCGCATGAGCGGAACAAGTCGTCGTCGCCTCATAGGGGTTCCGGACCGCGGGACGCGGGGCGGTCGCTCGGCCGCCGACGAGCGGAGCCCGGCGCCGCGATCCCCGAGAGAACAGGCTTAACACCGCCCGTTCCCGAGACGTGTCCATGAGCGAAAACACCGCCGGGGATTCCGGCACGCGGGGCGATTCGAGCCCCGAACCCGACGCCGACGCGGCGGAGGGGACGGTCGAGGACCGGTCGGCGCGCGCGGCCGACGACCGCCCGACCGTCTACGACTTGGCACCGGACTGTACCCTCGAAGACGCCGAGGTCGACGCGTTATACCACGCCGAGGTCAACGGCGTCGTCGACTACGGCGTGTTCGTCGACCTCTCCGACGCCGTGAGCGGCCTCGTCCACGAGTCGAACCTCGACGGCGAGTACGCGGTCGGCGACCGGCTGATCGTCCGGCTCACCGAGGTGAAGGAGAACGGCGACGTGGCGTTCGACGACGTCGACCCC
>NZ_NEWI01000338.1:0-1620 GCF_002135005.1 Halorubrum sp. SD612
CGGGACGGCGCCGCCCGTCCCGAGGAACGGGACGCGAAGAGACATGGCGAGTCGTCGGGGCGGCGGTTGTAAACCGGTGGCGATGCGGCCGGCGCGGGGTGTAGCGCCCGCGGCCGCTCGGCCCGGCATCGCGGCCGACACCCACATGAGTCCGGCCGCCCGAGGGCGGCCATGCGAGAGCCGATCGCCGCCTTGGTCAGACAGGAGGGGTGGCGCGCGGAGGGCGCGGCCGCCCGCGTCCACTACGAGGGCGGCCGCGACCGGTTCGCGGTGGAGTTCTACGCCGAGACGGACCACGTCCTCTACTGGTCCGTCCCGACCGACGAGGACGAGGGCGGAACGGCCGCCCCGGTCCCGCGCGACGACGTGCCGGACCCGCTCCGGCGTCGCGTTCGAGACGACCTCGACGAGGCCGGGATCGATCCCGCGGTCGAGCGACGCGACCTCTGAGTCCGCCCCGAGGGCGGGGCGGTCCGAGGCCGGCGAGGACGAGATCGCCCGATTGAACGCGTGTTACCGGCGTTTCCTGCCGATGTATTTCGGTTCGAAGGAAACCTATTTGCCGCCCTGACCGATACGGACGCGTGATGAGTGGCGTCGACTGGGAGGAAGACGATCCCTTCGAGGAGCAGCGGGACAAGGTAGAGAATCCGATGAAGCGGCTGTTCGTCGAGTACGGCCGCGACTACGTCCCGCAGGTGGCGGTCGGGGTGTTCGCGAGCGTGTTCGCGCGCCTGCTCGACCTGCTCCCGCCGCTCATGCTCGGGATCGCCATCGACGCCGTGTTCTACGAGGACGCCCTGTTCAGCGAGCAGATCCCGCTGGTCGTCCTCCCCGACGCGTGGCTCCCGACGGCTCAGACCGAGCAGTTCTGGTTCACCATCGCCGTCATCGGCGGCGCGTTCGGGATCGGCGCCGGCTTCCACTGGGTCCGCAACTGGGGGTTCAACGCCTTCGCCCAGAACATCCAGCACGACGTCCGGACGGACACCTACGACAAGATGCAGCGGCTCAACATGGAGTTCTTCTCGGACAAGCAGACCGGGGAGATGATGTCCATCCTCTCGAACGACGTGAACCGGCTCGAACGGTTCTTGAACGACGGCATGAACTCCCTGTTCCGGCTGTCGGTGATGGTCCTCGGCATCGGCGTCCTCCTCTTCTGGATCAACTGGCAGCTCGCCCTCGTCGCGCTGCTGCCGGTGCCGATCATCGGCGGGTTCACCTACCTGTTCATCAGGATCATCCAGCCGAAGTACGCCGAGGTGCGCTCGTCGGTCGGGAAGATGAACTCCCGGCTGGAGAACAACCTCGGCGGGATCCAGGTCATCAAGTCGTCGAACACGGAGCCGTACGAGTCCGACCGCGTCGACGACGTCTCGATGGACTACTTCGACGCCAACTGGGACGCGATCACGACCCGGATCAAGTTCTTCCCGGCGCTCCGCGTGCTCGCCGGCATCGGCTTCGTCCTCACGTTCGTCGTGGGCGGGCTCTGGGTGTTCCAGGAGACGCCGCCGGGACCGTTCACCGGCGACCTCTCGGTCGGGATGTTCGTCGTGTTCATCCTCTACACCCAGCGGTTCATCTGGCCGATGGCGCAGTTCGGGCAGATCATCA
>NZ_NEWI01000339.1:0-1607 GCF_002135005.1 Halorubrum sp. SD612
CCGCGCCGCGCCCCTCGCACGGCGACTACACCTACTCGGCGAAGTTCGGCACGCGCAACTGGGGCGGCGGCGGGCGCTCCTCCGCGCGCGAGACGGTGAACTGGGTCGCGGCCGGCGCGGTCGCCGAGCAGGTCCTCGACGCGTCCGACCACGACGTGGAGATCAAAGCGCACGTGAACCGGATCGGCGACGTCGAGGCCGACCCGGTGAGCTTCGAGCAGCTGCTCGAACGGAGCGAGGGGAACGACGTGCGCTGCGCCGACCCCGACGCGGCCGCCGAGATGCAGGAGCTGATCGAGGAGTACCAGGAGCGGGGGGACTCCATCGGCGGCTCCATCTACTTCGAGTGCCGCGGCGTCCCCCGCGGGCTCGGCGCCCCGCGCTTCGACAGCTTCCCCGCCCGGCTCGGGCAGGCGATGTTCTCCATTCCCGCCACGACCGGCGTCGAGTACGGGCTCGGGAAGGACGCGACAGACGTCGCCGGCAGCGAGCGCAACGAGGACTGGACGTTCGACGACGGCGAGTCGTTCGACCACGTCGAGAGCGACGAGGGCGACCCCGTCCCGGAGGGGAACGACCACGGCGGCCTCCAGGGCGGGATCACGACCGGCGAGCCGATCTACGGCGAGGCGACGTGGCACGCGCCCACCTCGATCCCGAAGAAACAGCGCTCCGCCGACTGGGAGACGGGCGAGGAGAAGGAGGTCCAGGTCGTCGGCCGCCACGACCCCGTCCTCCCGCCGCGGGCCGTGCCCGTCGTCGAGGCGATGCTGTACTGCACCGTCCTCGACTTCATGCTGCTCGGCGGCCGGATCAACCCCGACCGCGTGGACGGGAACCCGGGACGGTACGACACCGACTACCACCCGAGCAGCCCGGAGAACGAGTAGTCGGAGCCACCGGCCGGCCTCCGGGCCGGGGACCGCGCGGAATCACTCCCTGACCGCGCGTCGCCGCTCGGCGATGAGGTCGAACTCGGCGTCGGTGTCGCCCAACACGAACAGCGCGTAGTACCGGAGGTACGTCTGTACGGGCACCGAAACGAGCAGGGCGACGGCGACGACCGCGAGCACGAACAGCAGGACCGAGACGGCGATCAGGGCCGCGCCGACGGGGGTGGCGACCGAGAGGAGCGCGACCCCGACGGTCCCGGTGATCCCGAACGGGATCGCGGCCGCGATCACGCCGAAGACGACCGCGACGGCCGAAACGACTCCGGTCGCGATCCGGAGCACGAACGCGAGGGCGACGTACGCGGCGTACTGCTTCCACTGCCCGGTCAGCACGGGCCAGAACCGGCGCCACGCGGAGACCACCGACCGCTCCTCGACCAGCATCACGGGCACGACGAAGTTCGTCGTGAACCCCCCGACGAGGCCGCTGACGACGGCGAGTCCGACCAACACCGGCGCCGCGAGAAGCAGCAGTCCGACGGCGACGGACGCGTCGCCGGAGAGCGCCGGCAACAGTGCGGGCGCGAGCACCGCGCCGGCGAGCGTCAGCGTGACGGCGCCGAGGAGGAGTCGGAAGCCGAAGAGCCGGACGCCGGCCCGCCAGCGGTCGCGCCAGTACCGCCGGATCGAGACCGCCTCGCGGCGGAGCGACTC
>NZ_NEWI01000033.1:0-25339 GCF_002135005.1 Halorubrum sp. SD612
AACGCGCGAGACTCCCTGCGGTCGTCTCGCTGTTCCCCGCTCGCGGTGCTCGCGGGGACGGGGGACAAGTCGATACGCAGTCCGTTACAGATCGAATGAAAAGACAGTCCGCCCTCCCCGAATTGAAACGCGCGAGACTCCCTGCGGTCGTCTCGCTGTTCCCCGCTCGCGGTGCTCGCGGGGACGGGGGACAAGTCGATACGCAGTCCGTTACAGATCGAATGAAAAGACAGTCCGCCCTCCCCGAATTGAACGGGGGACAAGTCGATCTACAGTCGACTGCTCTACCAGGCTGAGCTAAGGGCGGTTACCGAAACATAGCCGCCGGATTCGACTTAAGAGTTCCCTTTCAGAGCAGGTGTGATCCGCCGTACCGCGGGGTGGATCGCCGGACTCGAACCCCGCTCGCGACCCACGCTCGCCGCGGGGCTGTTAAGTCTCTCGCGGCGGGAGCGGGGACATGGCCGACGGCGACGACAGACAGGCGACGTTCGGGTCCGACGGGAGCCTCGAAACCGATCGGACGCCGGACGCGACGGGCGAGAACGACTTCGGCGAGGAGAAAGAGCCGAACGAGACCGACGGCGGGTACAGCCGGTACGTCGTCTCCAGCCTGCTCCAGAAGGCGGTCCGGCGCTCCGACGAGGAGATCGCGGCGTGGGCGGCGTGGGAACTGGCGCGCTCCGGGTACGCCTGGAACCTCTGGGACCGACTCAACCTCTACGTCGTCGAGGACCTGCGCGCGGGCGACGAGGTCGCGCTCACGATCGAGCGCTACGAAGAACTCGCGACGGAGCGCTGGGAGCCCGACGCGTGGAAGGGCCGGCTCTGCGCGATCCACGCCGCGCTCGCGGCCGCCCGCGCTCACTCGACACGCGAGGCGTCGAACGCGGACGCCTACTTCGGCGCGGTCGCCGATCTCCGGGCCGAGGCGCGCGCCCGCGGGGAGGAGCCGGCGCACGACTTCCCCGTCGGTGACCTCGAACCGGACGGGGAGTTCGACGCGGTCTTCGACGGGCACACCGGCGAGGGATCCAAGCGCGGGCGCGGCACCCGGTTCTTCAAGACGCACGGCGCGCGCGTCGGCCCGGAGGGCGAAGACGAACAGAGCGCGCGGTGGCAGCGGCTCGCGATGGTGCTCGACGAGGAGGTCGAGTACGACGAGGCGGAGCTCGCCCGCGCCGTCGCACCGGTCGATCCCGACGACCCGTGGGGCGGGTCGGCCTCCGGCGACACCGAGCCGGACACGGGCGACGGCGAGACGCACCGGAGCGACACCGAGCCGGACACGAGCGACGGCGAGACGCACCGGAGCGACACCGAGCCGGACACGGGCGACGAGGGGAGTGGCGCGGGCGACGGGACCGGGTCTCTCTCTGACTTCGCGGAGTGAGGTGTCGGCCGCGGCGACGGGGGTCGCCGCGAGGTCCGCCGTGACCGATCCCCGCTTCCGCCAAGCCTTATGTTCGGGACTGCGTTGTAGCGACCATGACAGATGTCGCAATCGTCGGCGGTGGACCGGCTGGACTGAGCGCCGGGCTGTTCGCGAGCAAGAACGGCCTCGACACCGTCCTCTTCGACACGGACGAGACGTGGATGCACAAGGCGCACCTGTTCAACTACCTCGGCGTGGGCTCGGTCGGCGGCAGCGAGTTCATGGCGACCGCCCGCCAGCAGGCCGACGACTTCGGCGTCGACCGCCGCCAGGGCGAGGAGGTCACCGGCGTCGAGGACGGAGGCGGCGGGTTCACCGTGACGACCGAGGACGGCGAGTACGAGGCCGACTACGTCGTCCTCGCGACGGGCGCGAACCGCGACCTCGCGGAGGCGCTCGGCTGCGAGTTCGACGAGGACGACACCGTCAGCGTCGGCGTGTCGATGGAGACCAGCGTCGAGGGCGCCTACGCGACCGGCGCAATGGTCCGTGCCGAGGAGTGGCAGGCGGTCATCTCCGCCGGCGACGGCGCCGCCGCCGCGCTCAACATCCTCTCGAACGAGAAGGGCGAGCACTACCACGACTTCGACGTGCCAGACACCGCGGCGTCGGTGTTCGGCGACCTGATCGACGACGCGGAGTAACCCCGCTTTTCGCCGTCGTCGGTCGCGCGCCGTCGATTCCGCATGGTCAGTCAGCGGCGCGACAGGCGACGACGGACCTCGTCGACGCCGCGACGCATCCGTCGACCGAGCCGGGTCGCGGCGAACGCGCCCCGGACGAACCAGTCGGTCGGGATCCGGTCTGGGAACGTCAGCGGGCCGACCCGCGAGACGCCGACGGTCCGCGTCTCCGTGTACCGTCGGATCCCCTCGGGCCCGTGTCGGCGACCGAGGCCGGAGTCGCCGAACCCGCCCATCGGTGCGTCGACCGCGCCCCAGGTCGCGAGGAACGCGTCGTTGACGTTCACGGTCCCGCAGTCGATCTCGCGGGCGAGTTCGGCGCCTCGCTCGCGGTCCCCGGTCCAGACGCTCGCGTTGAGGCCGTACGGGGAGTCGTTCGCGGCGGCGACCGCCGCGTCCGCGTCCGGAACCGCCGTCACCGCGGCGACCGGACCGAACGTCTCCTCGCAGGCGACCGCGGCGTCCGGCTCGACCCCGGTGAGGACGGTCGGCTCGTAGCAGTACGGCGCGACATCCGTCCGCGCTCGGCCCCCGGTCTCGACCGTCGCCCCGCGCTCGCGGGCGTCCTCGACGTGTGACTCGACGCGGGCCAACTGGTCGGCGTCGACGAGCGAGCCGAGGTCGGCGTCGTAGTCGTACCCCGTCCCGAGCGTGAGCGCCTCCGTCTCGCGGACGAACGCGTCGAGGAACTCGTCGCAGGCGGACTCGACGACGTAGATCCGCTCCGCGGAGAGACAGAGCTGCCCGGCGTTCGAGAAGCAGGCCTGGACCGCGCCGCGGGCGGCCTCGTCGACGTCGGCGTCCCCGAGCACGACGAGCGGGTTGTTGCCGCCGAGCTCCAGCGAACAGCCGATCAGGTTCCGGCCCGCGCGCTCCGCGATGGTCCGGCCGGTCGCGGTGCTACCGGTGAACGCGACGTAGTCGACCGCGTCGATCAGCGGCGGCCCGACCTGAGGCCCCTCGCCGGTGACGACCTGAAAGAGGCCGTCGGGGA
The DNA here is from genome assembly GCF_002135005.1 of Halorubrum sp. SD612. Taxonomy (NCBI): domain Archaea; kingdom Methanobacteriati; phylum Methanobacteriota; class Halobacteria; order Halobacteriales; family Haloferacaceae; genus Halorubrum; species Halorubrum sp. SD612. Next base: position 3,113 of record NZ_NEWI01000033.1, read on the forward strand.
GCCCGGCGACTTCCAGCAGCTCCGCGAGGAGCAGCGCCCCGTACGGCGTCTTCTCGTCCGGCTTGAGCACGACCGCGTTGCCCGCGGCGAGCGCGGGGATCGCGTCGGCCATCGACAGCGTCAGCGGGTAATTCCACGGCGAGATGACGCCGACGACGCCGACCGGTTCGCGGGTGACCGTCGCGGTCGCGACGCCGGGCGCGACCCCACGGCGACGCTCCTCGGCGAGCGCGCCCGGAGCCTCGCTCGCGACGTACGAGCAGCCGGTCGGCACGTCGAACAGCTCCTCGACCGCGGTGCGCCGGGACTTCCCGGTCTCCAGCTGGAGCACGTCGAGCAGCTCCTCGCGGCGGTCCGCGACGAGGTCGCCGAACCGGTCGACGATACGGGCGCGCTCGGTCGCCGACACCTCGGCCCACGCCGTCTGCGCGTCGCGGGCGCGTTCGACCGCGGCGGACACGTCGTCGGCGTCGCAGGCCGGCACGCGCCCGATCCGCTCGTCGGTCGCCGGGGCGGAGACGTCGATCGCGCCGTCGCCGTCGTCGCCGCTTCCGTCCGGCGAGCTGAAGACGCGATCGGCGAGTCCGTCGAGACGCCGCGCCGTGAGGGTCGGCGCGGCGCCGACCGCGGTTGGGGGATCCGTCGAGGACATCAGGTGTCGGACAGAGGGTCGGGCCATGGAAAGCCGTGCCGGTGGTGCCCTGCGTCGGCGGTCACTGCGTCGGGCCCGCGTCGCCGGTCACTGCGTCGAGCCCGCGTCGCCACCGACCGAGTCCGTCGGGTCGACGTGCTCGGAGAGCATGTCGATCGCTTCGAGCAGCAGCGACACGGCGAGGGGACCGACGATGACGCCGACGGCCCCGAGGGTGAGGATGCCGCCGACGAATCCGACGAAGTAGAGACCGGGCGATATCTTCCCGGTCCAGCCGGCGAGCCGAGTGCGGATCACCGCGTCCGGCACGAAGGCGACGACGACGAGGCCGAGTACCAGCACGGCGGCCGCCCGCCCGGTCGCGCCGACGAGGAAGTCCAGGGCGCCGAGCGCGACGATGAGGATGCTCGGACCGACGACGGGAATGAACTGGAGGACGCCGGCGATGACCGCGAGCAGGACGGGAGAGCCGTAGCCCAGCGTCCGGAACACCGCGACCGCGAGAACGAACGTCGCGGCGGCGGTCGCGGCCTGGAGGACGTATATCGAGTAGAGGGTCTGCCGCGTCCGCTCGTGGAGCCGTGTGGGGATGTCGTGGTACTCGGGCGGGACGACGCCGAAGACGGCCGCCTCGACCGCCCGCGGCCGGTAGAGGATGCCGTACACGAGGAAGGTGAACACGACGACCTCCAAGACGAGGACCGGCGCCGCGCCCGCGACCGCGATCGCGACCCCGCGGATCCACGTCTCCGCGGCCGCGACGTACGGCGCGATCTCGACCACCGTCTGGAACCCGCCGACGGTGATCGGGACGAGGTCGGGGACCCCTTCGAGGAGGGCTATCAGCTCCGACCGCCGCCGGTACAGCGTGTACAGCAGCGGCGCCACGAGGAGAGTCGCGCCGACGAACGCGACGCCGGTCGAGACCACGCACGCGATCCGACGCGAGAGGCCGCGGCCGACGAGCCGCTGCCGGAGCGGATACAGGACGTACGCGACGGTGACCGCGAACACGACGGTCCGCAGCACCTCCGCCAGCGCGACCGCCGTGAGCGCCGCCATGGCGACGAACAGCACGCCCAACAGCCGCTGCCGGTTGAGAACCATGCCGTCGTGTCGCAATCCCCGGCGAAATGCGTTGCGATGGCGGCCCGCAGTGCCCCCGATTCGCGGGCGGCCGCCGGAGCGGTCCGCGACGACGTCGCCAACCACAGCACCTAACCTCGCGCCCGCCCGAAGAGGGGTATGCGCATCGACCCGTTCGGCCTCGAACGCTGGTTCGCGGAGTACGAACACGAGGCCGACATCATGCTGGCCGAAAGCGGCATCCGGTCGCTCGACGCGAGCCGGTTCGACCTCGATCCGGGGGAGCTCGGCTACGTCATCCCGACGAACGGCGACCCGGAGTTCCGGGCGTCCGTCGGCGACCGCTACGACCGATCCGCCGACGAGGTGCTGTTCACCTGCGGCACTCAGGAGGCGAACTTCCTGACGTTCCTCTCGCTGCTCGGCGACGACGCCCCCGTCGACGGGGCGGGCGGCGCCTCGGACCCCGACGCGTCGGGCGTCGGCTCCGGCACGCACGCGGTCGTCGTCACGCCGACGTACCAGGCGCTCCACGCCGTCCCGGACGCGTTCGGCGACGTGACCCGCGTCGAACTGGAGCCGCCCGAGTGGGAGTTAGACCCGGGGGCCGTCGCCGACGCGGCCCGCGACGACACGGCCGTGATCGTCGTGAACAACCCGAACAACCCGACCGGGCAGTACCACGACGAGGCCGCGATGCGGGCGGTGTACGACGTCGCGGTCGAGCGCGACGCATACCTGCTCTGCGACGAGGTGTACCGCCTGCTCGCGGAGGACCCGCAGCCGCCGGTCGCGAGCTACGGCGCGCACGGCATCTCCACGACCAGCCTCACGAAGGCGTACGGGCTCGCTGGCCTCCGGTTCGGCTGGATCGCCGGTCCCGAGCCGGTCGTCGAGCGCGCGTGGCGCTGGAAGGACTACACGACCATCTCGCCGAGCCTGTTCGGCCAGCACGTCGCTAAGCAGGCGCTGGGGCGATCCGAGGAGGAGATCCTGACGGAGAACCGCGAACTGGCCGCCGCCCACCGCGAGACGGTCGCGGCGTGGGTCGACGACCACGGCCTCGACTGGCTCGACCCGGTCGGGGTCAACGCGTTCGTGACGGTCCCCGACGGCTTCGCGGACGCGGAGGCGTTCTGCCGGACGGTCGTCGAGGAGGCGAGCGTCGTCCTCGCACCGGGGCATCTGTTCGGCTTCCCGGACCGATTCCGGATCGGGTTCGGACTCCCGACCGAGGAGTTGACAGAGGGCCTCGATCGGGTGAGCGGCGTGATCGAGGAGCACGCGCCGACGGTCGACTCGGCCGCGACGAACGGGGGTGACGCCTGATGGGCGTGTTCGGCGACCTCAAAAACGACGTAGTCGGCTTCGTCCGCAACCCCACCGACGAGCAGAAGATCTTGTTGGTGGCGTTCGTCTCCATGGCGGTCTCGGACCGGTACTTCTATTATAACGACATCCCGTTCGTCGTGCGGACGACCGCGGCCGTCGGCGTCGGCTTCATCGTCATGTTCGTCGTCAGCTACCTGTACACGGGCCAACTCGTCCCGCCGGACGGGAACGTCGACGACGACGAGGAGCCGGAGGAGTACGTGGACGAGCTCGACCCGTAGGCTCGCTTTCGGGACGAGTTCGGTCGCCGCGGTCGTCGCGGCTGCCACGTCGCCGCCGTCATGGTCGCTACGTCGCCGCGGCGGCGCCCGCCGCCCCGGAGGACCCGCCGCCGCTCGCGGAGTCACCGCGTCGCCCCAGTCGACCGGGGGAACGCCGAGGTCGCCGTCCACGTGCGTCGCGATCTCGTGGAGGCACGCGGCCGCCGGAACGTCGGCGTCATCGCGTATCGGCGCGCCGGCGTTGCCGGAGAGGTCGTCGCCGAGGGTGTCGGTGACGCGATCGACTCGGTCGTCCGACGAGCGGAGGACGTACACGACCACGCCGCAGGCCGTCGGGGCGGTTGGACGCCGTCTCGGGCCGGGTAGCGGCGGCATTCCAAACCGTTTATACCCGCGCCGGGAAAATTGGCGGACATGCCGCGAGAGCAGAAGCAGGTTCGCGAACTCCAGGAGGGCAGCTACGTGATGATGGACGACGCGCCCTGTAAGATCAACCACTACAGCACCGCCAAACCCGGTAAACACGGCAGCGCGAAGGCCCGCGTCGAAGGGAAGGGCGTCTTCGACGACAAGAAGCGCTCGCTCTCGCAGCCCGTCGACGCGAAGGTGTGGGTCCCGATCATTCAGCGCAAGCAGGGACAGGTCGTCAACGTCAGCGGCGACGAGGTTCAGGTGATGGACTTAGACACCTACGACACGTTCACCATGCGCATCCCCGAGGGCGAGGACTTCTCCTCGGACGACAACATCGAGTACCTCGACTACGAGGGCCAACGGAAGATCATCGGGTAATCGGCGATGTTCCCCGGGGCGACGACCGACCGCGAAGCTGCTTCCTACGTGGTCGTCGGCGCTCCGCTCGACGCCACGACCACGTTTCAGCCGGGCACCCGGTTCGGACCGGACCGAGTCCGGCGATTCGCCGAGACGTACGACGACTACGACCGCCGCACCGACAGTCGCTTCTCCGCGCTGGGCGTCAACGACGCGGGCGACGTGCGCCCGTGGGACGACGTGCCGGCGTACCTCGACCACCTCGCCGCCGAACTGCGGAGCGTCGTCTACGACGAGTCGGTCCCGCTCCTCGTCGGCGGCGAACACACGGTCACGCACGCGGGGGTCGAGGCCGTCGACCCCGACGCGCTCGTCATCTGCGACGCGCACCTCGACCTCCGGGACGCATACGACGGGAACCCGCTGAACCACGCCTGCGTCACGCGCCGGTGTCTCGACGACCTCGGCGTCGACCGCGCCGTTATCGTCGGCGCGCGGACCGGGTCCGAGGCCGAGTGGGAACGGGCGGCCGACGCCGACGTGGAGGTCGTCGCGCCGGAGGACGCCCGCGAGTGGGTCGACGGTCTCGACGGCGACGCGTTCGCCGGGGAGACGGTCTACTGCTCCGTCGACATCGACGGGCTCGACCCCGCTTACGCTCCCGGTACGGGGACGATGGAACCGTTCGGGGTAGCGCCGCGGACCGTCCGTGACCTCGTCCGCGCGGTCGCGCCGCGCGCCGACGGGTTCGACGCGGTCGAGGTGAACGACCGGGACGACGGGCAGGCGGCGGCGCTGGCCGCGAAGCTCCTGCGGGAGTTCGCGTACTCGCACGCGGCCGCAACGACCGAGTAACCGGGTTTTCGAGGCGAGTTACGAGAGTTCGGAGAGGCGGCGCCGCGCGGCGGTCACCGCCTCCATCGAGTCGATCCACTCGCGGGTGTCGGTACACCAGATGCGGTCGCCCTCGACGCTGACGCAGAAGACGGACTCGCCGGAGGGCGAGAGGGTGACGCGGTCGACGTCGGGCCGGTCACCGAGGTACGCGTCGATGAGTCGTCGGGCGGTCTCGGCCTCGGAGCGGAGACGGTTTCCTGCGGCGTACTCGACGGCTATCTCTGTCATGCTCCCAGATTAGAACTACATGATTAATAACTGCTGTTTTCTGGCAGCGATTGCGGCTTTCTCGGCGTTCCGGCAGGGTCGCGCCTCGGCCGCCGATTCACCGACCGTCGAACACGATGTCGCCGTCGACGACGGTCAGCGCCACGTCGATATCGTCGATCGCGTCGTCGCGCTCCCACGGCGACGCGTCGAGCGCGACGAGGTCGGCCCGCTTCCCCACCTCGACCGTCCCGAGCCGGTCCTCGTCGAAGCCGGCGTACGCGGCGCCGCGAGTGTACGCCCGCAGCGCCTCGGTGACGGTGAGGCGCTGAGATTCGGCCGGCGCGTTGACCGCGTGGTGAACCCCGAACAGCGGGTCCATCGGCATCCCGTCCGAGCCGAACGCGAGCCGGACCCCCGCGTCGAGCATGTCCCGGTAGCGGTTCGTCTCGGCGGTGCGCTCGGATCCCAGTCGCTCCTCGTAGAGACCGCCGGGTTGCGCCCACTTCAGGAAGTTCGGCTGGACGCTCGCGACGACGCCGGTCTCCGCGAGCCACTCGATCGCGTCGTCGTCGGCCAGTTCGGCGTGTTCGACGCGGTGACGGGCTTCCCCCGCGTCGGTCCGGGAGGCGTGCTCGTATGCGTCCAAGACGGCGTCGACGGCCTCGTCTCCGATCGCGTGGGCGGTGAACTGGAGGCCCGCCTCGGTCGCGGTTGCGACGGCCTCGTCCAGCTCGTCGGGATCGACGACCCACTGCCCGGTCTCGTCTGGCGCGTCCGCGTACGGCTCGGAGAGGCGCGCGGTCCGGCCGCCGAAGCTCCCGTCCGTGTACGACTTGATCGCTCCGGTCCGTACCATATCGCTCCCGGCGTTCGTCGCGAGGCCGACCTCCCGGACCGCGTCGAGGTGGTCGCTCCAGTAGTTGATCCGGACGCGGGCGGTGAGCGACCCGGACTCGTCGAGGTCGCGGTAGACCCGGGGTGCGTGCGAGTCGCGGACCATGTCGTGGAAGCCCGTGATACCGCGGGCGGCGCAGCCGTCGAGCGCGGCCTCGACGACCGCGCGCGTCTCGGCCGGGCCGGGCTCGACCGCTCGGTAGATCGGGTCGATGGCGGCTTCGAGCAGGACGCCGGTCGGATCGCCGTCGTCGTCCGTGGGCACCGTCTCGTCGGGAGCGTCGGCGAGCGCGTCGGCGAAGCGGTCGAGCGCGACGCCGTTGACCGCCGCGACGTGCATGTCCTCGCGGAACGCCGCCACCGGGCGCTCGGTCGAGACGCGGTCGAGGTCCGCGCGGGTCAGGTAGCGCGAGTCGTCCCACGTCGACTCGTCGTAACCGTAGCCGAGGACCCAGTCGTCGCTTTCGGGGTCCTCCACCTCGCTCGCTTCGCGTTCCACTTCCGCCGCGCGCTCGGCCAGCAGGTCGACGGCCCCGTCCGGGGAGTCGGCCGCCGAGAGGTCGGCGTGGAGGAGGTAGCGGCCAACGGTGGTCAGGTGGGTGTGCGCGTCGACGAACCCGGGGAGGATGACGCGCCCGTCGAGGTCGACCACGTCCGTGTCGACGCCGGCGAGCAGTTCCACGTCGTGCGTCCGCCCGGTCCGGACGATCTCGCCGTCGCGCACGGCGACGGCCTCGCACACCGCGTCGCCGCCCGAATCCGGGTCCGCAAGCGTGTGTACCTCCCCGTTCACGAAGATCCGGTCCGCGGCCTCGGTCATGGAACTCCGGGGGGCACACAGCGTGTTAACCGTTCGGGAAACGGCGACCGATTTATTCGGTCGCTCGACGAACCGCCGCGTATGTACGACAACGTGCTCCTCCCGACCGACGGCAGCGTCGGCGTCGACCGCGCGATCGACCACGCGATCGACGCCGCCGACCGCTACGATGCGACGCTCCACGTCCTCTACGTCGTCGACAGCGGCGTGGTGAACGCCTACTCCGGCGACGAGTTCGTCGACGGCGCCGAGGGCGCCGAGGAGACGCTCGAAGAGACCGGCCGCGAGTCGCTTGACGCGGTGGCCTCGCTCGCCCGCGACGCCGACGTGGAGGCGGTCACCGCCCTCCGCTACGGCGTCCCGCACGAGGAGATCCTCCGCTACGCCGACGAGGAGGACGTCGACCTCACGGTGATGGGGTCGAAGACGCGCTCCGGCGACTACCGCCGGATGCTCGGCTCCGTCACCGAGCGCGTCTCCCGGCAGTCGACCGCGCCCGTGAGCATCGTGAAGACGACCGTCGACGCCTGAGTCCCGACGCCGCTCCGACTCCGTTTTCCCCCGTCTCCCGCGCCCGCCTCGACGGCGTCAGCCCTCCAGTTCGGCGCCGCACTCCGGACACCGGAGATCGAACCCGTCGTCGCTCGGAACGGCCCGCATGTTCTCGTGTCCGCACTCCGGACACTCCTGCGGGATCCGCACGTCCTCGCTGTCGCGGGGCGCGCCCAGTGCGAACGCGACGACCGGCTCGTCGCCGTCGTTCTTGCCCGACTGGAACTCGCCGGGCGCGAACCGGACCGCCTCGCCCGCGCCGACGCTCACGTCCCCGTCCATCGTCTCGAACGTCGCCTCCCCCTCGACGACGACGAAGATCTCTTCCTGGTCCATGTGAGCGTGAAGCCCGCCGGAGAACCGCTCCCCAGGATCGAGGCGGTAGCGGTTGAGCGCCACGTCGGTCACCCCGAGCGGCTCCGACAGCCCCCGGCGGTCCACGTCGCTTCCGAGGGCGCTCGGCTCGACCTCGTCGATAGAGACTCGTTCCATACTCACGGACACGGCCTCGCGAGAGTTATGCTTTGACCTCGCGCCGCGGTTTCCGCTCGCCGCCGTCCGACGGGACCCGTCGGCGGACGACGCTTCGGGCGACCGATCACAGCCGGGATCGCGCGTCGCTCGCGACCGCGGACAGGGCGGTCTCCGCGGTGGCCACCCTGTCCGCGAGGCTACAGAACCCGTGCGCCATCGCCGGGTAGTGACGGTGCTCGACCAGCGTTCCCTCGCGCTCGAACCGGTCCGCGAGCGCGACGCCGTCGTCGCGCAGGGGGTCGAACCCGGCGGTGACGACCGTCGCGGGCGCGAGGTCCCCCAAGTCCGCCGCCTCCAGCGGGACCGCGTACGGGTTCGCGGCGTCGATCGGGCTCCGCAGGTACTGCTCGTAGAACCACCGCATGTCCTCGCGCGTGAGCAGCGGGCCGTCCGCGTTCTCCCGGTACGAGTCCGTCTCGAAGTCGCGGCCGGCGATCGGGTACAGCAGGAACTGCCCGGCGGGCGTCGGCGCGTCTCCGACGTCCCGCGCGCGGAGCGACGCCGCGACCGCGAGCGCGCCGCCGGCGCTGGTGCCCGAGACGCCGGTCCGGTCGGGATCGACGCCCAGCGCGTCCACCGTCTCGGTGACCCACTCCAGCGCCGCGGTCGCCTCGTCGACCGCGACGGGGAACGGGTGCTCTGGCGCGAGCCGGTAGTCGACGGAGACGACGACCGCGTCGGCGCGGACCGCGAGCTCGCGGCAGATCCCGTCGACCGAATCGAGCGTCCCAAGCGTCCAGCCGCCGCCGTGGAAGTGGACGAGGGCGCGGGCCGGCGGGTCGCCCCCTGCGCCCATCGGATCGGGCGCCCCCGCCGGGCGGTACACCCGGACCGGCACCTCGCCGTGCGGGCCGTCGAACGCGAGGTCGCGGACGTCGGCCACCGGCGGTTCGGGCGGTCCCGAGAACAGGTCGTCTTCGAGGCGGCGGGCGGCATCGACCGAGAGATGGCTCCACGCGGGCAGGCCCAGCGACTCGATCTCGGCGATCGCCGCGGCGAGGTCGGGGTCGAGTTCGTCCGCGCGCATGGCGGACCGAGGCGGTGGGCCTTTGTAAGTCGGACGGGAACTCGGGACGATGGACGTCCGGTTGACCTACGAGGACGGCACGATCCGGGTCGACGCGGACGGCGACCTCGCGCCCGACGCGCTGCCGCCGCTGCCCGGGGTCGAGACGGACCCCCGAACCGGGACCGGCCGGGCGCCCGCCCACCGCTACGCCGAACTCCGGCGGGCGCTCCGGGTGGCCGGCGTCGCAGTCGACGACCGGGTCCTCGACGCGAGCGCGCGCGCCGCGAGCGAGGCCGGGCTCCCGGACGCGCTCGCGACCGACTACGACCTCCGCGAGTACCAGCGCGAGGCGTTGGACGCGTGGCGGGACGCCGGCGACCGCGGCGTCCTCGAGCTGCCGACCGGGGCCGGCAAGACCGTGATCGCGATCCGCGCGATGGTCGAACTCGGCGTTCCGACGCTCGTGGTCGTCCCCACGGTCGACCTGCTCGACCAGTGGCAACGAGAGTTGGAGCGCGAGTTCGACGCCCCGATCGGCCGCTTCGGCGGCGGCGAGCAGCGCCGGGAGGCGATCACGGTGTCGACGTACGACTCCGCGTACCTGAAGGCGGACGGCGTCGGCGACGCCTTCGAGTTCGTCGTCTTCGACGAGGTCCACCACCTCGGCGGCGAGGGGTACCGGGACGCCGCGCGCCTCCTCGCCGCGCCCGCGCGACTCGGGCTCACGGCCACCTTCGAGCGCCCGGACGGCGCCCACGAGGCGGTCGCGGAGCTGGTCGGCGACCGCGTCTACGCGCTCGACGTCGACGACCTCGCGGGCGACCACCTCGCCCCCTACGACATCCGGCGGATCGAGGTGGAGCTCACCGAGGCGGAGCGCGAGCGCTACGACGAGAAACAGGGCACCTTCGTCGAGTACGTCCGCGACGCGGGGATCACGTTTTCGAGCGGGAGCGACTACCAGGAGCTGGTCAAGCGCTCGGGCAACGACCCGGCGGCCCGCGAGGCGCTCCTCGCGAAGCAGGACGCCCGCGAGGTCATGATGAACGCCGACCGCAAGGTCGAGCGGCTCGCGGAGATCCTCGACCGCCACCGCGACGACCGCGTGATCGTGTTCACGGCCCACACCGACCTCGTCTACCGGCTCTCCGAGCGCTTTCTGCTGCCCGCGATCACGGCCGAGACGGGCGCGAAGGAGCGCCGCGAAATCTTGGAGCGCTTCCGCGACGGCACCTACGGCCAGGTCGTCGCCGCGAACGTCCTCGACGAGGGGGTCGACGTGCCGGACGCCAACGTGGCGGTCCTGCTCTCCGGGTCGGGCAGCGAGCGGGAGTTCACCCAGCGGCTCGGCCGCGTGCTCCGCCCGAAGGAGGACGGCGGCCGCGCGACGCTGTACGAGCTCGTCAGCGCCGAGACCGCCGAGGAGCGGGTGGCGAGCCGGCGGCGATGAGCCGGAACGGTCGAGATACGATGGTTAAATGCCCGTGAGCGGCTACGACGATCGCTTGTAAATGACGGTGCGGTGGCGCGTGCCTCCGAGTGGCCGCCGGAGGCGGCCGCGAGGAGCACGCGCGAGGGACGCCGCGAGCGACCGGAGGGAGCGAGCGGCGAGGCTGGGGAGGCGTGAGGTGCGGTCGCGGGACGGGACTCAAAGGGGCAGCCGCGAGGACGCCGTAGGCGACGTAAGGACCGCAGGAGCGAGCAACACGAGCGACGAGGACCGCAGCGAGCGTACGGCGTCCTCGCGGCTGGGGCTTAGGAAGTGTTCAGCGTCGATCTACGAGCAGCGGTTTATAAGCAAACGAACGGGCTTCGGCGACAGATACCGTCGCTCCGGCGTCCACGCCCAGAGACCCACCGTTTCGAACTGATTAATCGTCGCCGTCCATGTCGAGCGAGCGCTTCTCGCCCAGCTCCGATTCGAGGCTGCCGCGCTCCCAACTCCTGACCGCGTCGCCCTCGACCTCGGCGCGCAGTTTCTCCTCTAAGAGGTTCACCGCGACGCTGTTGGCGCCCTCCGGGATGATCACGTCGGCGTGTTTCTTCGAGGGCTCGATGAACTGCTCGTGCATGGGCTTCACCGTCGAGAGGTACTGGTCGATGACGCCCTCCAGGTCGCGGCCGCGGTCGATCACGTCCCGGCGGATCCGGCGCAGGATCCGCACGTCGGCGTCGGTCTCGACGAAGAGCCGCAGGTCCATCATGTCGTTTATGTCCTCGTCGTACAGCGCCAGGATGCCCTCCAGCACGATGACGTCGGTGGGTTCGACAGTGATCCGCTCGTCTTTCCGATTGTGAATCTCGAAGTCGTACTGCGGCATCTCGACGGACTGGCCCTCCAGGAGGGCTTCGAGGTGCTCCCTGAGGAGTTCCCACTCGAACGCCGAGGGGTGGTCGTAGTTGACCTCCTTGCGCTCCTCGAACTCGAGGTGCGAGAGGTCCTCGTAGTAGTTGTCCAGCGGGATCCGGGTGACGCTGTCGCCGAGGTCGCGGGTGACGAGCCGGGAGACCGTCGTCTTCCCGGCGCCCGTCCCCCCCGCGATCCCGATCACGAACGAGGGAATGGCCATGTCCCAGTTCGAACGTCGGAGGGTTTGAACGCTCCCTTTCGTCGGCGGGGCGCGCCCGCAGGGCGTCCGGACGCGACTCGCCCCGCCGGATATGCGAACCGATCGCAAGCGTAGGCCTGGCACGGATAAAACGCTACCGGGGGCACCTTTTAGCCGGTCGGAGCGGATCCGAGACGTATGCGAACAGACACCACGGTTCATGACGTGATGCACCGCGAGTTCCTCGGCGTCAGCGAGTCGGACGCGCTGCCGGAGGCGGCCGCGCTCTTGGTCGAAGAGGAGACGAACTGTCTGGTGGTCGTGCGCGGCGGCGAGCCGGTCGGACGGCTGGAGGCCCGCGACGCGCTCGAGGTGCTGCTGGAGGCGGGCGACGGCGGGGAGTCGCCCGAGGGGCCGCCGTCCACGGTCGGCGCGGCCATGAGTCCGCCGCTGCCGACGGTCTCGCCGGACGACTCGCTCGCCGCGCTCGAAGAGCGGCTCGTCGCCGAGGGGACGGACCGAGTCGTCGCCGTCGACGACGGGGAGGCGGTCGGCGTCGTCACGGACGGCGACGCGCTCGCCGCGGGGGCGCCGCGGACGGGCGCCGGTGCCGACGGCTTCGGTGACGAACCCGCGACGGGCGACCCCCACCCGGAGGAGACCGTGCTGTCGACCGCGGCCGCGGCGGACTCCGACGCGGAGCGGAGCGCCGCGGCGACGATGGACCCGGCCACGGCATCGGAGCCCGCCGCGGCCGCCTCGGGAGACGGCCCCTCCGGAAGCGAAGACGGCGTCGACCCGGTGACGGGTGCGCCGAGCGAGGGCTCGACGCAAGGGGTCTGCGAGAGCTGCGGCGCGCTCGTCCCCGACCTCGTCACCGCGAACGGGCAGGCCGTCTGCCCGAACTGCCGCGAGGTCTGAGTCGCTGGGCCGCCGTTCGATGCGCCAACGGCGAGGCCGAGTCATCGGCCGGCAGTCTCAACACGTCGCGAGCCGAACGCGAACGTATGGCCGAGACGGACGCCCGGATCGAGCCGGCGACCGCCGACGACGTCGACCCGGTCACCGACATGTGGGTGGCGCTCGCCGCGGGGCAGCGCGAGTACGGCGCCACGCTCCGCGGCGAGGCGAACCGCGCGACCGTCCGCGAGTGGGTCGCGCAGTCAGTGGTTACCGGCGACCTGCTGGTCGCTCTCGACCCTGAAGCCGCGGCCGAAGCGGACGCTGACGATCCGGATCCCGTCGGGTTCGTCGGCTTCTCGCTCGAACGCGGTGACTACGACCGCGACGCCGTCCGCGGAACCGTCAGCAACCTCTTCGTGCGACCGGACCGGCGCGGCGAGGGGATCGGTGCGGCGCTGCTCGACGCGGCCGAGCGCGCGCTCGTCGAGGCGGGCGCCGACCGCGTGGCGCTGGAGGCGCTGGCAGACAACGACCGCGCCCGTGCGTTCTACGCGGACCGCGGCTACGGCCTCCACCGCGTCGAACTGACGAAGTCACTGGACCCCCAAGACGAGGACGAGCGCGGCGGCGATCAGGAAAGCCGGTGACTCCGGCCGGGTTCGCGGAAAGCGACACGCACTCATAGGAGGACCGAGTACGGCCGCACGCGCCAGGGGAGCATGGGTGGTTCATGCACTCGACTTGTAATCGAGACTTCCGGGGTTCAAATCCCTGCCCTGGCTCTGCTGGACGCCGTCGACTCTCTGAGGAGTCGGGCGGCGACTCCCCGACGCGATCTGGCGCCGAGACGGCGAGGCGTTTTCCCCGCGGCGAGCGCCGATCCGTAGTTATTTGACCGGGGTGCGTCGACTCATTGGTAACCGATGGGTCGATTCGCGCTGTTTCCCGATGTCCACATGCGGAGCGGCCACGCGGCCGAGATCGAGCGGGAGCTACGCGACGCGCTCGAGGCCGTCTCCGCCGACGCGTTCGACCGGATCTTCGTGTTGGGCGACCTGATCGAAGACGACGGCTCGGCCGAGGTCGACGAGGCGAACGTCGAACGGGTCCGCGAGATATTCGCGGACGCGCCGGTCCCGGTCACGTATCTGCTGGGGAACCACGACGTCGAGACACTGACCCGCGCGGGGCTCACGTCGCTGCTCGGCCAAGACCGTTTCCACGGCGTGATCGAGACCGACGACGTGCCGATTGTCTACCTCGACTCGACGAAGGAGGCGACGCCGGGCGCCCGCGGCGAGCTCGGGTCCGACCAGCGCGAGTGGCTGGCGGGTGTCTGCGCGGAGTACGACGACGCGCTCTTCCTGAGCCATCACCCGCTCGGGACCTTCGACATCTCGGACAACGACTGGTTCAGACACTACCCGGAGCGCGCGTTCCTCTCCGACCGAAAGGAGACGCTTCGCGTCATCGAGGGGCTCGGGTCCGGACGCGGCACGATAAGCGGGCACATCCACCAGTCCGGGTTCGCGAACTTCCGCAACATGGCCCACGTCTCGGTCAACGCGTTCAGCAAGGAGGTGCCCGGCAAACCTCTGACCGGGACCTACGCCGACGTGACCGTCGGCGATCGGATCACCGTCGACGTGACCGTCGGGGGCGACACCGTGACGTCGTACACCATCCTCTAGCCGGACGGCGGTCGCGTCGGGCGGTGCTGTGAGGTAGTTTTACTATCCGCGCTGTCGTCGGCCCGGTACGTCGTGTCCGTCGGAACGTGTGCGTACAGCTTCGACCCGGTGGCGTGGGAGGAGGAACACGGTCGTTCGGCCGCGCTCGACGAGAGGTGGTCCTGTCCCCGAGAGGCGGAGGGAGAGACAGACCGCTGTCGGTTCCACCTCTCTCCCGCTCGGCGCGCGGAGCTCGGCATCGACGACGAGTCGGTGTGCGAATCGCTGGTGTCGGAGCTGGCGACCGGCGAGGCGTCGTCGCTCGGGTTCGTCGGGGCCGAGTTCGGAACGATCGACGTCTCACACCGAGTCCTCGACCGGGTGACCAACCACCCGATCGACCTCCGGCACGTCACCGTCTATGGGGAGTTCCTCGCGGAGCAGACCGTCCTCCGACAGCCGCTCCTGATGGACGAGATACGGGTCGAGGGTGCCGCCGACTTCACCGACGCTGAGTTCGGCGAAGACGTGTCGGCGGAGCGGGCGACGTTCCGCGGCGACGCCGTCTTCGACGGGACGGACTTCGAGGACAGCGCGCGGTTCGGCGGCTCGACGTTCGCCCGGCCGGCGAGCTTCGACCGCGTCAGGTTCGGCGACGTGGCCGACTTCTACCGGGCCCGGTTCCGCGCCCCCTGTTCGTTCGAGGAGTCGGCGTGGCGGGGCGCGTGTCTGTTCCAGCGCGCGGCGTTCCGGTCGGACGTGACCTTCACCGCCAGCCGGTTCCACGCGAGGACCGACTTCCGCACCGTCCAGTTCGGCGGGACGAGCCGGTTCAACCGGTGCGAGTTCGAGGACGCCGCGGTGTTCATGA
This sequence comes from Halorubrum sp. SD612, assembly GCF_002135005.1. Classification (NCBI taxonomy): domain Archaea; kingdom Methanobacteriati; phylum Methanobacteriota; class Halobacteria; order Halobacteriales; family Haloferacaceae; genus Halorubrum; species Halorubrum sp. SD612. The sequence continues at coordinate 18,147 of NZ_NEWI01000033.1, forward strand.
ACTGCGCGTTCGCGGCCGAGGCGTTGTTTAAAAAGGCGAGCTTCGCGCAGCCCGCGCACTACCAGAACGCCGACTTCGACTCCGAGGCGTCGTTCACCGAGACCGAGTTCGGCGACAAGGCGAAGTTCCAGTTCGCGACGTTCGACGGCGAGGCGGTGCTGTCGTACATCCGGTTCGGCGGCGCGACGTACTTCAAGGCGGTCGATTTCAACAGCTACGCGTCGTTTTACAAGTCGACGTTCGACCGGCTGGGCGACTTCCGGAATGCCACGTTCGCCGACACGGCGCGGTTCCTGAAGGCCGAGTTCACGGACGAGGCCTTCTTCGGGCGGGCGACGTTCGTCGGCGACGGCGACTTCCGGAGCGCCGCGTTCCGGGGGACGGTCCACTTCGTCGAGACGACGTTCAGATCGAGCGCGACGCTTCGGGAGTCGACGTTCGAGCGGGCGCGGTTCGAGAACGTGCGAACGGCCGGCGGCGACGTCACCATCAACCTGGAGCGCACGACGGTCGACGGCGGCCGGTTCGTCCAGGAGAACGGGGCCGCCGTGTACTACAACCTCCGACGGAGCAGGGTCGGCGACGTGGATATCGAGATGGCCGACTCGGAGGGCGTCTTCGAGCGGTTCCTCTTCTACCGGACCGAGTTCGACGGCTTCGACTTCTCCAACTACCGGTACGTGCTGGCTCCGGAGTGGGTGTTACACACGTTCCGCGGGACGGTCGACGACACGTACAGCCTCGAAGCGGACCGGTTCGCCATCGAGGACGACGCCGACGAGGCGCCCGGCGCGGACGGCGGCGCCGCCGACGAATCGGGCGGGGGTCCGGGAGAGCCGGCCGACGGAGGCGGCGTTCGAAGCCGGCTCGCGGGCTGGCTCGCCGACGGCGAGGCGTCGGACCTCGAAGTGACGTACCTGAAGGCGAAGAACGGGGCCGAGCGCGTCGGCGACAGCCAGTCCGCCTCCCGGTTTTTCATCAAGGAGATGTACTACCGGCGCCGGACGCACGTCGACCGGGCGTTCGCCCACAAGGAGTCGCTTCGCAGCCGGCTCAAACTGCTGTTCTTAGTCGCGGTGAACCTCACGCTCTCGGCCACGTGCGGGTACGGCGAGAAGCCGCGCCGCACCATCGGATTCTCGCTCGTCACCGTCGTCGTCTACGCGGCGCTCTTCGCCGCGGTCGTCACAGACCCGCCGTTCGCGTCGCCGCTCGGATACGGGCTGTTGAGCGTTCAGTCGTTCACGTCGCTGATATTCGGCCCCACGGCGACCGTTCCGAACTTCGCGGGCAGTTTCCTCGCCGCCACCGAAGGATTCGTCGGCGCGTTCATGATCGGCCTGTTCATCTTCGCGCTCACCCGCAGCGTCCACCGGTGACGTTATGCGACGACGGGTCCCACGAGGCGCCATGAGCGAGTCGACGGGCGACGGGGAGTTCCGGCGGACCCTCCCCCTGTTCGACAACCGAGACCGAGACGCCGTCCAGCGACTGCTCCACCACGCGGTCGAGGACCTCAGGTACGACCACCCGGACCGGAAAGTCGCGAGGGACCTCTACCACGAGATCCGAGAAGGGGACGCGATCCGGCTCCGCGTCGGGCGGGGGATCCGCGACGAGACCCTCGTGATAACGCCGGCTGAACTCGACGCCGACGCCGGGCAGATACTCGACCGGTTCGTCGGGGCCATCCCGTCGGAGTCGGTCGAGTGGCGCCGCGTCGCGACCGAACTCGGGGAGTGGCGGACGGAGCGAGAGCTGTCGGACGACACCGAGATCGCCTTCCAGTACCTCCACTGACACCGGACGCGGCGGCGCGGGTTTTCACGCCCGCCGCCTTCCCGACGGCGCGTCGACCGCTGTCTCGCGTTCGGGATCCGTTTATATACGTCCCGCGCGGATCGCCGCCATGGACTCGTCGGACCGGGCGCTGCTCGGCGTGGCCGGAATCGTCGGCGCGCTCGTGCTGGCGGTAGCGCTCGCCGGCGGCGCCCTCTTCGGCTTCGGCGAGTCGGCCGCGCGGCCGCTCCGCCTCCTCGCGGTCGAACCGCTCACGTGGATCGTGATCGCGGCGCTGCTCGTCGCCGTCGTCGGGAACGCCTACATCGACTGACGGCGCGAACGCTTCACCGGACGACGGTCACCGGCACCGACGATCGCCGGGACACCGTCTCGACGACGAGGAGAGCGGCGTCGTCGGTCGCTCAGCCGTCGGCGTCCTCGATCGCACGGACGACCGCGTCGAGCGCGCGCTCGGCGGCGCCCCGCTTCACCGCGTCGCGGTCGCCGTCGATGACGGCCCGCTCGGTCCGGACGAACGACTCCCCGGTTCCCCACGGGGCGGCGTGCGCGACGCCGAAGTGGACGAGACCCACCGGCTTCTCGTCGGTGCCGCCCGTCGGGCCGGCGATACCGGTCGTCGCGACCGCCCAGTCCGCGTTCGCCCGGTCTCGGGCGCCCGCCGCCATCTCGCGGACGACGGGGTCGCTCACGGCGCCGTGGGCGTCGAGCGACTCGCGGGAGACGGCGAGCAGCTCGCGTTTCGCGTCGTAGGTGTACGTCACGAAGCCGCGGTCGAAGTAGGCGCTCGCGCCCGGCACGTCCGTCACCCGCGATCCGACCAGCCCGCCGGTGAGCGACTCCGCGGTCGCGAGCGTCTCGTCGCGGTCGCCGAGGAGCGCGTTCAGTCGCTCGGCGGGGGCCTCGGTCTCGTTCATACCCGCAGTCCGGGCGAGACGCCCCTGAGGTTTACGCCGCGGCGCGGCGAAGGGCGCCCGTGACCGACACCGACTGGGACGAGCGGTTCGCGTCGGGCGAGTACCCGCGCGCGCCGGAGCCGTCCCCCGTGCTTCGCGCCTACGAGCCGTCGCTCCCCGACGGTCGCGCGCTCGACGTGGCTGCGGGGACCGGCCGCAACGCCGTGTTCCTCGCGGACCGCGGACGCGAGGTGGACGCGCTCGACGCGTCGGCGGAGGGGCTCCGCGTCGTCCGCGACCGCGCCGCCGAGCGCGGGATCGGCGGGCGGATCGAGGCGGTCCGCGCCGACATCTCGACGTACGGCTTCCCGACGGAGGCGTACGACGTGATCACGATGAGCTTCTTCCACGCGCTCGGTCGGTTCGCGGACCTCGTCGAGGCGCTCGCGCCGGGCGGCTACCTCTTCGTGGAGGGGCACCTCCGGTCGGCGGACCCGTCGCCGTCGGGACCGAGCGACGACCGATACCGGTTCGCGGCCAACGAGCTGCTCCGCGCCGGACTGGCCTTGAGCGTGCGCTACTACGACGAGACCACGGCGGAGCGGCCGGACGACCGCCGGCGCGCCACCGCGCGGCTGCTCGCGCGGAAGGCGAGCGGCGGCCGGCAGTCGTACCCGACGCGCCCGGACGCGCCGGACAGGTGGCCGGGCGGCGAGAGCGACGCGACCGCCGCGGACGAGCGAGACGCGTGAGCGACGACGGCTCCGCGTCGCCCGCGGCGGTCCTTCGGTCGATCGTAGCGCGCGCAGTCGACTGCGACCCCGCGGGCCTCGGCGATCGGACCGCGATCGTCGAACGCGCGAGCGGCTCGGCGAACGGCGCCGACGAGCCGGAAGGTTCGCCGACGCCCGTGGGCCGACTCGCCGAGCTGATCGGTGGGTCCGACAGCGTCGTCGCGGTCGTGCCGCGGTTCGACGCCGACCTCGCCGGCCGACTGAACGCGTCGCTATCGGCGGGAGACGAGGCGCACGAATCCGGCGCCGCCGCCGACGCGACCGCGCCGAGCGAGGGCCGCGTCGTGTTCACCGGTTCCGCGGCCGACCGCCTCACCGGAACGACGGGGGCGGTCGTCCGCCGCGCGCTCGCCGACCGCGGCGTCGACGCGTACCGCCACGAGGGCGAGTCTCCGATCGCGGTCGTCCTCGCCGACGACCGCGCGGCCGTCGGGCTGATCGACGGAGCGGGGGTCGCCGCCCTGCTGTGGACGAGGGACGCCGCGGTGCGGGAGTGGGCGGCCGCGACCTGTCGGCGGTATCTCGACGCCGCTGAGCCGGTAGCGGACGGCTGAGGGACCGACGCCGAACGACGCCGCAGTCCCCGGGCCGCTTTTGAGGGCCCCCGACGAAGGGGGCGTATGAAAGCGCTACTGCTGTTGGTGGCCGGACTCGGCGGACTGATCGAGGCCGTCGCGCCGCGCCGCGTCGTCGCGCTCTGGACCCGCGCGCTCTACCGGAACGCCGGCGAGGCGGAGCCGCGCGAGTGGGTGTACGCGGCCGCGAAGGTCGAGGGAACGCTGATCGCGGCCGGCGCGCTCGTGGGGTTGTTCCGGCTCGCGACCGCGGACGGGGAGTTCCCGGCCGACGACTCGACGGCGGCGGACGAGCGCGAATCCGACCCGGCGATCGCAGGCGGGCACCGGGACGACCAAGCGGCCGCGGAGTGAGCCGACCGCCCGCCCGAACCGTTTGATAAACGGACCCGAACGTATATTGCGCAGGTCGCGGTATGAGTGCGCATGACGGGGCCTCCAGCGGACCCCAAGTCGGACGACCCGTCGACGGTCCGCGTCCTCCACGTCGACGACGACCCGGCCTTCCTCGATCTGACCGCGACGTATCTCGAACGAATCGACGAGACGTTCGAGGTCAGCTCCGAGACGAGCGTCGAGGACGCCCTCGACGCGCTGGAGTCGGCGCCGATCGACTGCGTCGTCTCCGACTACGACATGCCCGAGACCGACGGGTTGGCCTTCCTCCAGCGCGCCCGCGACAACGGCGTCGACACCCCGTTCGTCCTGTTCACCGGGAAGGGGAGCGAGGAGATAGCGAGCGAGGCCATCTCCGTCGGCGCGACCGATTACATCCAGAAGCGCGGGGGCAACGACCAGTACGAGGTGCTGGCGAACCGAGTGCGGAACGCCGTCGACCAACACCGGTCGCGGGCGGCGCTCGCCGCCAGCCAAGAGCGGCTCTCGCGGTTCATCGGCCAGTCACCGCTGGGAACGATCGAGTACAACGACGAGTTCCGGATCGTTCGGGTGAACCCCGCCGCCGAGGAGATCCTCGGCTACGAGGAGTCCGAACTCCTCGGCGGGACGTGGCTCCCGTTCGTTCCCGAGACGGAACGCCGACACGTCGCGGTGCTCGAACGCGACCTGCTCGCGAATAAGGGCGGGTACCAGAGCGTCAACGAGAACGTCCGCAGCGACGGGGAGCGGATCCGCTGCGCGTGGCACAACCAGGTGGTGACCGACGAGGACGGAGCGGTGATCGGCGTCTTCTCACAGTTCGAGGACGTCACCGAGGCGGAGGCCCGGAAGCGCGAGATCGAGCGGACGAACGCCGTCCTGTCGACCGCGCTGGACGCGCTCCCCGTCGGGATGCTCGTCGAGGACGGGGACAGGCGCGTGATACGCGCGAACGAGCGGGTGTACGAGCTGTTCGACATCGACGGCGACCCGGAGGCCGCCGCCGGGCGCGACTGCCGGGAACTCGCCGTCCAACTGAGCAGGCGGTTCGCCGATCCGGAGGGGTTCGTCGACGGGATCGAGCGGATCGTCGACGCCCGGCAGCCGGTCGACGACGAGCGGCTGGCGCTCGCCGACGGAACCGCGCTGATTCGGACGTATCGACCGATCGATCTACCGGACGGCGGCGGCCACCTCTGGGCCTATCGGCTGGCGAACGGGTCCGACTGAGCCGCGGTTCGTCCCCACCGTCGAGGGGCGGCGTCGCGGGACCGGCTCAGTCGTTCGCGGAGTCGGCCTCCGGGCTCTCGAACGGTCGCTCCGCGTCGGGGCGGTCGCCGGTCAGGAGGACGTGACAGTCGCGGCACCGCGCCTCGTAGGACTCCTCGGCGCCGACGAGTATCGTCGGGTCGTCGACGTGGGCGGGCTCCCCCTCGATGAGCCGCTGGTTCCGAGAGGCGGGCTCGCCGCAGACCGAGCAGATGGCCTGGAGCTTGTCGACGTACTCGGCGGTCGCCATGAGCTGCGGGAGCGGCTCAAACGGCTCGCCGCGGAACGTCTGGTCGGTGCCCGAGACGATCACGCGGCTGCCGCGGTCCGCGAGGGCGTTACAGACCTCGACGAGCGCGTCCGAGAAGAAGTTCGCCTCGTCGATCGCGACGACCTCGGCGGGGTCGTCGTCGAGGATGTCGAGCGGCCCGTCTCCCTCGTTCTCGACGACGGTCGCCTCCCACTGCCGGCCCGTGTGGCTCCCGATCGTCGCCTCGCCGTAGCGGTCGTCGATCGCGGGCGTGTAGACGGCGACCGACTGGCCGGCGATCTCGGACCGCCGGAGCCGGCGGAGCAGCTCCTCCGTCTTGCCCGAGAACATCGACCCAGAGATGACCTCGATCCAGCCGGATCGAGTGATGGCGTGCATACCCGATCGGGCCGGAGCCAGCGACTAAACCGTTTCTCTCCCGGCTCGCGGTCGTCGCGGAGGTGCCGCGGCGGCGTCGTCAGCGGCGGGTCAGACCCCGGTCGCGACCGCGACGATCAGGGCGGCGACGAGGACGTACGCCGCCGCGGAGAGCGCCCAGTCGCGCCGGATCGGGCCGAGCCGCTGGCGCGGGAGCCCGGACGCGCGCGGCAGCGGGACGAGCGCGAAGAAGCCGACCATCAGCGCGAACATCGCGTGCCCCGCGACCACGAGCGCGACGACGGTCCCGACGCCGAGCGCCGCCTGTACCGCCGACACGAGCCCGACGAACAGCAGGCCGGAGCCGCCGCCGGCGACGTAGTGGACCCACGTCGCCAGCCGCCCCGGCGCGTCGTCGACGGGGGCGTCCGTGAGCACGCTCGCGGCGACCTTCGGCGCCGTCTCCCCCTCCGGTCGCCGCGCCATCACCGGGTCCATCGCGAGCGTCGCGAGGAGCCCGACGACCGGTCCGAGAGCGAGTCCGGCGAGCAGCGAGAGCGACGTCATTACGAGACCACACGGCCGCGAGCGGCTTCATCCCATCGACGGCGTCAGTCGACGGCGTCCCTCGGTCGACGGACCGCCTCAGTCGCCGCGGGGGGCGACCGACTCGCCGCCGATAACGACCCGCGAGACGTCGGCCTGCCCGGCGCGCCTGACCACGGCGCGGACGAGGGCGAGGGCGCACGCGCGGTTGTCGGAGCCGGCGTCGGGGACGAGCCGGGCCGCGTCCCCGCCGGGCCGGCACACCGCCCGGTCCCGGCCGGACGGGCCGGCCCCGCTGACCGGCGCC